>JBPCLS010000220.1:0-5534 GCA_051003055.1 Casimicrobiaceae bacterium | reverse complement strand
GGATGAAGACGAGGGCTGCAACGACCATGGCGCAAGCGACGATGGCCATGCCGAAGTTGTGGAACCGGCTATAGCGAGCCTCGACGGGCGGAGGGGGAGCCATACCCGGTATCAACCGCCGTTTTGCGCCCGATGGCGCAGCAGGTGGTCGGCCAGTACGCAGGCCACCATGGCTTCGGCGACCGGTGTCGCGCGGATGCCGACGCAGGGATCGTGGCGACCGTGCGTATTCACGACGACCGGCTGGCCGGCCTTGTCGATTGAGCGCCGGTCGAGCCGGATCGATGATGTCGGCTTGACGGCAATCGCCACGGTCACGTCCTGCCCGGTCGCGATCCCACCCAGGATGCCGCCCGCGTGATTCGACAGAAACCCTGCGGGCGTCATTTCGTCGGAATGTTCGGTCCCCAGTTGCGCAACCGCCGCGAAGCCGGCGCCGATCTCGACACCTTTAACCGCGTTGATGCCCATCATCGCCGATGCGATATCGGCATCGAGCTTCCCGTAAACCGGCTCGCCCCAACCGACCGGGACGCCGCTCGCGACCACTTCGATCCGCGCGCCGCAGGAATCGCCTGATTTGCGCAGCGAGTCCATGTACGTTTCGAGGTCGGCCACGATCGTCGCATTGGCGACAAAGAACGGGTTTCTGGCCACCTCGTCCCAGCTTTCGAAGGGTACGACGTTGCGCCCGAGGTGCGTCAGATGGCCGCGGATCTGCACCCCGTAGCGTTCGCGCAACCATTTTTTGGCGATCGCGCCCGCGGCGACCCGCACCGCGGTCTCGCGGGCCGATTGCCGCCCGCCGCCGCGATGATCGCGAATGCCGTATTTCTGCCAGTACGTGTAATCGGCGTGGCCTGGCCGAAACGTCTCGGCGATGTTGGCGTAGTCGCGGCTCTTCTGGTCCTCGTTGCGGATGAGGAGGGCGATCGGCGTTCCGGTCGTGCGTCCTTCGAACACACCCGAGAGGATTTCGACTGTATCCGGTTCGCGTCGCTGCGTTACATGGCGCGATGTACCCGGGCGGCGGCGATCGAGCTCGGTCTGGATATCCGGCGCGGAGAGCGCGAGCCCGGGCGGACAGCCGTCGACGACGCCACCGATCGCGGGACCATGCGATTCGCCGAATGACGTTACGCAGAATAGCGTGCCGAACGTGTTGCCGGACATTGGCTTGTCGCCACTTGCAAGGTGGCCCCTTGCGACTTTAGCACGCGCTGCCGTTGCCTTTGGCCTCTGCGCTTTTGCGGCCTGTCGCAGGCGGCAGCGGCGCGAAATAGCCGATCACCAGCAGCGCCACTCCGGCCCCAAGGAACGCGACGATCCGCGGCAACCCGGACAGCGCCGCAAGATCCATCAGGAACAGTTTGCCGACGACGACGGCGAGCAGCGCCGCGCCGAGTATCCACAACGGCCGGATGCCGCGTCGCGTAGCGACGAGCATCAGAGGCAGCGCGGTTACCGTCCATGTCAACGTCAGCCCCGCCTGCAACGTCCGCGACGCGAACAGCGCCGACCATCGCCACGGTACATCGAACCATTGATGGACGGCGCGAAAGACGATTGCGTTGACCAGCAGGAACAGTGCGGCGCCCAGCCAGCCGTAGAGCGCGCGCTCCTCCATCCGCGCATAGCGGCGCGCCCAGAGAAAGAGTACGGCGAGCGCGGCGAGCAGCGTGAGATCGAGCGGATTCGCGAGCGGCACGTACGGCAGCGGTGCGGAATTCCCAGGCGACATGATGTTCGCGAGTACGAACCAGACGCTCAATAGGGCCGCAACTGTCGTTCCCGCGCTGACCGTATAAGCGTCTGCGTAAGCAGTAAAGTAAGCGGCGAACGGCCACCGCGCGCGCTCGGCAAACAGAAACATCGACGCCAGATAGACGATGGCGGGTACGGCCGCCGCACACGCGATCCACACGGTACCGCCCGGAGTCCACCGGCCGGCCCACTCGCTCGCCTCCCAGGATGACCACGCGACGAGCGCGATCGCCGACATCGTATGCGCGTTCGCAATGAGCGCCGCGCCGCCGCGCGTTTTTCGCCGGGCTAACGTCGGGTCCGGGGGTAACGCGTCGGCTGCGTGCAGCACCTGCCACTGCGTAATCCAGGCCAGGGGCCAGAGCAGCCAACCATACGCGAGCAGCGTCGTCCGTGTGTCGCGCAACGCGAGCAGGCCCGCCAGCGCCATCGCAGGCAGCAGCGCAGCGCCGAACCAGACAAGCCGCGACCAGCGGAGCCAGTGCTGCAACGTGAGCGCGAGCATCACACTCCCGGTGACCCACGCCAGCATCCCGGTGGTTTCCGCCGCCTCGTTCAACTGACGGTGCAACTCGAACATTCCACCCCCGACCCACCATGCCACGCCCCAGCCAAAGATGACCGGCACCAGTTTTTGTTCACTCGGCGAAACTTCCTCGCGCTGACCATCGGCGATGTATGTGGTGGAAAGCGCCGCGAGCGCAATCAACGTGGTGCCTAGAAACGACGCATTGGCGAACAGGCGCTCGCCCGATGGCAGACCGGCCAGCACGAACGCAACACCAGCGCCGATCTGTAATAGCAGCGCGAATGCGCGTGCCAGCGGTTGGCGCTGGCGGCAGCCGATCCAGTAGACTGCGGCGGCCTCGAGCGCCCACCACGCGGAGGTCCAGCGCGCATCGACGGCGAACGGAATCGCGATCGTGGCGAAGATGATCGCGAGCACGAGAAACGTCCGCGAAAGCAGCGCAAGCCTCGGCTCCGGCCGCCGCAAGAGAATGAACGCCCCGCTGTAAACCGCGGCGATGGCGAAGGCGCTGATCGCAACTCCGTAACGGAAGTCGCGCACCAGCGCCGCCTGCAAAGCGAAGCCGACCAGCGGAACTCCGAACACCAGTAGCGCGTCGACGGGCGCCTTCGCCGCGAGCGGAGCCTGCTTCGCGTAGAGAACGGCGATCGTCACGTAGAAGACGAAGAACAGGATCAGATACGGTTCGACCACCGAGAAGTATTGCGGCGAGTAGTGCCTGTGGCCCCAGAACGATCCCAACGCAAACGTAAACACGAAGCCCAGCACGTTCAGCGCGCGCCAGGCGCGAAACCACGCAAGCGCGAAAATCGCGGCGTTTAAAACCGCGAAATATCCGAACAGCAGCGCCGGCGCCCCGGGCCGATCGGTGACGAGGAACGGCGCGAGAAATCCGCCGGCGATTGCGAGGCCCGCAAGCGGCTGTGAATTCGCGCGCACTGCCAGTGCCACGGTCAATGCGGCAATCGCGACCAGTAAGGCAAACGCGGCTGCCGCGGGCAGAACCGCGTACAGACGCAGCGCGGCAAATGTCGTCAGATAAAGAATGCCGGCCCCCAGGCCTTGCAACGACAGACCGTACGCCGGACGTTCGCGCGCCAACCACGCGCCCAGAGCGACCAGGCTGCCTCCCGCCAGTGCGACTGCCAGCAGCCGCCATTCGATCGAAATCGTAAAATGCTCGGCGAAATATTTGAGCAGGAAGCCCACGCCGAAAAACAGGACGACAACCCCGACGCGAGTAAGTGTGTTGCCGCCGGTAAACCACGCCCACAGCGCGTTGGAGCTGACTGCAGGGATCGGCTCCGTTGGGGCAGCCGACAATTCGCCGCGGTGCGGTTTGGCCTTGATTGGCGCGGTCCACAGTGTGACCGGCGGTGGTTCGTTCACACCCGCGGCCTCGGCGGAGACGGTCGGCAACGCGGCGGCGGATCGCTGCATCGACCCGTCATCGGCACGCTGAACCGAATCTCCGAGTGCCGGGAGGCGCGCCTCGATTGCCGCGAGCCTGCGGTCGATTTCGTCTATACGTTGCAAGATGGCGCTGGCAGTCTCCCGGTCCACAATAGGCGCTGCCGCAGGTTCATTACCAATGATCGAATGTGGCGCGGACCGACCGCCTCGCGCTGCATCGCCGCCCGCTCTCGCCGATGCACGCGCCGTCTCTGCCGCGGACGATGCCGCCGGAGGAGCTGGCAATGGAGGCGGCGCGCTTGTCCCTTGCTGGCGCGAACGCAGCGCCAGTCCGATGATGAAACCCAGTGCGGCGCCGGCGAGCCCTCCGCTGTACCCGCCGAAAAAGAGCGCACCGAGCAGCAACCCGATCACGCCGGCCAGCCATATCATCGTTCGCTCCTCGCGTTTCCGGTGCGCCGTGACGCTCGTTATGTCAGCGCGCGTCGCCGCGCAGCGCAAGCACGCGCTGCTGCAGCGCTTCCGGCGAGACGCGATCGGGGGCGACCGGAGGTCCCGCAACCAGCGCGATCCGGGAAAAGATCCCACGCAGTCGGTGCATCGCGCGGCCTTCATGCGAGCGGCTGAAAAAACTTCCCCAAAGCCCGCGTAGCGCCATCGGCACGACCGGCACCGGCGTTTCCGCCAGGAGTCGGGAGAGTCCGCCACGAAACGCGTTGAGCTCGCCCGTCTCGGTCAGCTTGCCTTCTGGAAAAATACCGACCAGCTCGCCCGCTCGCAACGCCGCCGCAGCGGATTGAAATGCCGCCCCCTTGACCGTGGGGTCCTCGCGCTCGGACGCGACGGGAATCGCGTGCATCGTGCGAAAGATCCAGTTCAACAAGGGCACGCGGAAAACGCGGTGGTCCATGATGAAACGCACCGGCCGGCGGACACAAGCGGCGATGACGATCGCGTCGACGTAGCTCACGTGATTGCAGACCAGCAACGCCGGCCCCGATTCCGGAATATTGGCGAGCCCTTCCTTGCGCACGCGGTAGACGGTATGAATGAGTAGCCACGCGATGAAGCGCATCAGGAATTCGGGGACGAGGCCGTAGATGTACCCCGCCACCACGGCGTTGAGAGCGGCGGTGAGCAAGAACAGATCGGGGATCGACAACCCCGCCGCGAGCAAGGCGATCGCCAGCGCAGCGGCAGCCACCATGAACAGCGCGTTCAAGATGTTGTTCGCGGCGATGATCCGCGAGCGGTGCGTTTCCGCCGATCGTTGCTGAATGAGCGCGTAGAGCGGGACGATGTAAAAACCGCCGAAGACACCGATCGCCACGAGGTCAGCGACGACGCGCCAATGGGCAAGCTGCGCGAGAAAAATGCCCACACCGGAGGACGTGGGTGCCGTCATCCCGCGCACGGCAAACCATAGGTCCACCGCGAAGAGCGACAGGCCGATCGAGCCGAACGGCACCAGACCGAGTTCCACCTTGTGCCCCGAGAGACGTTCGCACAGCAGCGACCCCAGCCCGATGCCGACCGAGAACAATGCAAGCAGCAACGTGACCACGTGCTCGTCGCCGCCGAGAATGTTTTTCGCGAAATTCGGAAACTGCGTGAGGAACGTCGCGCCATAGAACCAGAACCACGAGATTCCGAGCATCGACAGCCATACGACGCGGTTGCCGCGAGCGATGACCACGTTGCGCCACGTCTCGGTAACAGGATTCCGTTTGGTTTTGAGCTCGGGCGCAACCGCGGGCGCGGGGGGAATCGCTCGGCGTACGAGCCAGCCCGCGATCGCGACGATCAACGCGACCGCACCGGCTAAAAG
>JBPCLS010000219.1:0-13279 GCA_051003055.1 Casimicrobiaceae bacterium | reverse complement strand
AAGTTCGAGGAGCGCGCCGTGCATCCCGCGTCATGACCTCGCGTCGTGCACTTCGCGTCGCTCATCTCGCGTCCTACTTCTCGGCTCAAGCGGCCATGGCGACGAGGTTGCGCAAAACGAACGGCAGGATGCCGCCGCTCCGGTAGTAGTCGACTTCGATCGGCGTGTCGATGCGGCACAGCACCCGAACGCTTTGCTGCGAGCCGTCCTTGCGCGTGATCATCAACGTTAAGTCCTGTTGCGGCCGGATGTCCTGTGGCACGGCGAGATCGAAACTCTCCTCGCCGGTAATGCCAAGCGACTGCGCGGTGTCGGTGCCCTTGAATTGCAGCGGCAATACGCCCATGCCGACCAGGTTGGACCGGTGGATGCGCTCGAAGCTCTTTGCGACTACGGCTTTGACGCCTAAGAGTTGCGTGCCTTTGGCCGCCCAGTCGCGCGAGGAGCCGGTGCCGTATTCCTCGCCGCCGAAGACAATCGTCGCCGTGCCTTGCGCGATGTAGCGCATCGCGGCATCGTAGATGAACATCTTCTCGTTGCCTGGCTGGAACAGCGTGATCCCGCCTTCTTCGCGCGTCTTGTCGGGTTTGGGCGGGACCATCAGGTTCTTGATGCGGATGTTGGCGAAGGTCCCGCGCATCATGATTTCATGATTGCCGCGGCGCGAGCCGTAGCTGTTGAAGTCGGTCTTGGCGACGTCATGCGCGAGAAGCCACTGGCCCGCCGGTGAGTTCTCCTTGATCGCGCCGGCCGGCGAGATGTGGTCGGTCGTCACCGAGTCGCCGAAAATTCCGAGCGCGCGCGCGCCGCGGATGTCGGTCGTCGCGGCTGCGGTCATCGTGAAGCCGTCGAAAAACGGCGGTCGCGCGATGTACGTGGACTGGGGCCAGTTGTAGATCTGCCCGGTCTTCCCCAGGATCTTGCCCCACAGCGGCGTCGCGCTGGCCAGATCGCCGTACAGGCGACGGAAAGTCGCCGGATCTTTGGCATAGCCCATGACGGCGGCGATTTCGTGTGACGTGGGCCACAGATCCTTCAGGAATACCGGCCCGGCGTTGCCGATGCCGACCGGTTCCGTCGTCAGATCGCGCACCACGGTGCCCGCGATGGCGTACGCCACGACCAGCGGCGGAGAGGCCAAAAAGTTCGCCTTCAGGTTCGGATGAATCCGCGCTTCGAAGTTGCGGTTGCCCGAGAGCACGGCGGCGCAGATGAGATCGTTGCTGATGATGGCGTCGTTGATCTCCGGGGTTAAATCTCCCGCGTTGCCGATACAGGTCGTGCAACCGTACGCGGCGACGTTGAACCCGAGTTGCTCGAGGTATGACAAGAGCCCTGACTTCTCTAGATAATCGCTGACCACGCGCGAGCCTGGCGCGAGAGATGTCTTGACGCACGGCGCAACGGTCAGGCCGCGTTCGACGGCCTTCTTGGCCAAGAGACCGGCGGCGAGCATCACTCCTGGGTTCGACGTGTTCGTGCACGAGGTGATCGCGGCAATCAGCACATCGCCGGAGCCCAAGTCCACGCCGCTCGCGGTCTTGATCCGCTGCTTCAGCTCGGCGGGCCTTTTCGCGAAGCCGTTGTCGGCGATCGGTGCGCAAAAGAGCTCGGTGAACTTGCGCTTCAAATCTTGCAGCTCGATCCGATCCTGCGGACGCTTCGGGCCGGCGACTGAAGGCCTGATGGACGCGAGGTCGAGGCACAGCGTCTTCGTGTAGTCGATATCGCCGGCCATGGGCATGCCGAACAGGCGCTGCGCCTTGAAGTACGAGGCGAAGGCGTCGATCTCGCGCTCGGTGCGGCCGGTCGCGCGCAGGTAATCGACGGTTGTTTCGTCGACGGGGAAAAAGCCCATCGTCGCGCCATATTCCGGCGCCATGTTGGCGATGGTCGCGCGGTCCGGCACCGACAACGACGCCGTCCCTGTGCCGAAGAACTCGACGAACTTGCCGACGACCTTTTCCTTGCGCAGCATTTCGGTGACGGTAAGCACGAGGTCGGTCGCCGTCGCACCTTCCGGCAAGCTGCCGCGCAACTCGACGCCGACGACGTCGGGCGTGAGCAAATACACGGGCTGTCCCAGCATGCCCGCTTCGGCTTCGATACCGCCCACTCCCCAGCCGACGACGCCGATGGCATTGATCATCGTCGTGTGGCTGTCCGTGCCCACCAGCGTATCGGGGTAGTACACGCCGTTCTTCTGGTGCACGCCGCGCGCCAGATATTCGAGGTTGACCTGGTGCACGATGCCAATCCCCGGAGGCACGACGCGAAATGTGTCGAACGCCTGCATTCCCCATTTCATGAACTGGTAGCGCTCGTTGTTGCGCTCGAACTCAAGCTTCATGTTGAGGTCAAGGGCATTCTTGCTGCCGTAGTGATCGATCATCACCGAATGGTCGACGACCAGATCGACGGGCACCAACGGCTCGATCACTTTCGGATTCTTGCCCATTTCCCCCGCGACGTTGCGCATCGCGGCCAGGTCGGCGAGCAGCGGCACGCCGGTAAAGTCCTGCAGCACGACCCGCGCGACGACGAACGGGATCTCGTCGACCCTTGCCGCTAGCGGCTCCCAGTTGGCAAGCTCGCGCACGTGCTCTTCCGCGACCTTCTTGCCATCGCAGTTGCGCAGGACCGATTCGAGGACGATGCGGATGGAGACGGGCAGCCGCGAAATGCGCCCGATACCCGCGGCTTCGAGTGCCGGCAACGAGTAAAACTGGCCGGAGCCGCCGTCCGCGAGCGGAAATGTTTGCAGCGTTTGATAGAGGTTGTGGCTCATATGGCTTGATACCTCAAGCGAAATAATCTACTTCTTGGGCGGGGTTGCCGGCTGGCGGTCCGCCAAACTTTTGATATTGATTTTATGCCCCTCGGCGGTGACCAGGTCGCCGGGTTGCAACCCGTCGCGGCAAGGCCCCGTATATTTTCCCTCGATCGTGGTCGTCGAATCCTTCATTCCCATGAACGGCGGATCGTACGCAGCGCTGATCTCCGTTTTGTAGCCGGTATCGCCTTGCATCGTCAACACGGCGCGGGAGGTTAGCTTCGACTCGCCGAGTTTACATTCGGACTCGGTAATGTAGCGCGCCCCATCGCGCTTCAAATCCCATTTCGAGCACATTTCGCGGCGCATTCCCGTGCCGATGCCGACCATCTGCTTTTGCACTGAATCATCGAGGCAGACTGTGGCCTTGACCGACGCCGCGTCCTTCGCCTTGGGCGTGCTCGTCGTCATCTCCCATTGCCCGGCTTTGAGCTTCGGATATTCCTGCGCGTGGCCGACCGAAGCGACGGAAGCAAAGATCAGGGTCGTGCCCAGCACAAGCAAGCTTAAGCGCATCGTCGGCCTCATTACTCTAAATTACCATCATATCGACGAATTCGTGCACCGGGAGTGCTGCGAGTTTCTTTGCATCCAGTGCCACGTCGAGCAGCGCCACGCGCTGTTTTTCGGGAAAGCGTCGAGCGAGATTGGTTCTGAACTTTTCGACCAGGAGGGGAATGCCTTCCTTGCGCCGGCGGCGATGCCCGATTGGATAGTGGACAACGACTTCCTTCGTCTGACTGCCGTCTTTGAAGCGGATGGTAATGCCATTGGCGATCGAGCGTTTGTCCGGATCGAGATAATCCCTGGAGAACGCCCGATCCTCGACGCAGACCATTTTCGCGCGCAGCGCATCGATGCGGGCGTCCTTGGCCACGTCGTCCTCGTAGTCGGCGGCGGTCAGCCGGCCGTGAATCAACGGCACCGCGACCATGTACTGCAGGCAATGGTCGCGATCGGCCGGATTGTCGAGCGGACCCTTCTTGGCGATGATGCGGATCGCCGATTCGTGCGTACGGATCGTGATTTTCTCGATGTCCTGCAGGCGGTCCTTCGCCAGCGCGTGCAATTGCATCGCGCATTCGACGGCGGTCTGTGCGTGGAACTCGGCGGGAAAGCTGATCTTGAACAGAATGTGCTCCATGACGTAGCTGCCGTACGGCCGCTGCATTTTGAACGCCTGGCCCTTGAACAAGACGTCGTAGAACCCCCACGTCTTGGCGGTGAGCACCGACGGATAGCCCATCTCGCCGGTCCGGGCAATCAGCGCGAGCCGGACGGCGCGCGACGTCGCATCGCCCGCAGACCAGCTCTTGCGCGACCCGGTGTTCGGCGCATGGCGATACGTGCGCAGCGCTTGCCCGTCGACCCACGCGAGCGATACGGCGTTGATGACTTCGTCTTGCCCGAGGCCCAGCATCTGCGCAACGACGGCGGTGGATGCGACCTTCACCAGCACGACATGGTCCAGTCCGACTCGGTTGAAACTGTTTTCGAGCGCAAGAACGCCCTGGATTTCATGCGCCTTGATCATCGCCGTCAGCACATCGGCCACGGTGAGCGGAGGCTGGCCGCTCGCGACCCGGGTGCGCGACAACCAGTCGGCGACCGCCAGGATGCCGCCCAGGTTGTCGGAAGGATGCCCCCATTCTGCGGCGAGCCAGGTGTCGTTGAAATCGAGCCAGCGGATCATCGCGCCGATATTGAACGCGGCCTGCACCGGATCGAGCTGAAACGATGTTCCCGGCACCTTAGCGCCATGGGGAACGACAGTACCAGGAATAATCGGACCGAGCAGCTTGGTGCACGCCGGATAGGTCAGCGCCTCGAAGCCGCAACCGAGCGTATCGAGGAGGCAATAGTGAGCCGTCGCATACGCCTCCTTGCTCGAGATCTTGTAGTTCGCGACGTAATCGGTGATATCGACCAGCACCTGGTCGGGTTTGGGGCGGACATTGCTGACGTGCGCGGCCATGGGCTCTTACGTGCGGTCCTTGCGCGGAACGAACTTGCGGTTCTCGGGACCGGTGTAGTTGGCGCTCGGCCGAATGATCTTGTCGTCGATCCGCTGCTCGATCACGTGGGCAGCCCAGCCGGACGTGCGCGCGATGACGAAGAGCGGCGTGAACATCGCAGTGGGTACGCCCATCAGGTAATAGCTGACGGCCGAATACCAGTCGAGGTTGGCGAACATCTTCTTTGCGTCCCACATGACCGTTTCCAGGCGCTCGGCAATCCGGTACATCTTGGTGTCGCCGGCGGCCTCCGACAGCGTGCGCGCAACTTCTTTGATGACCTTGTTGCGCGGATCGCCGACGGTATACACCGGGTGGCCGAAACCGATGATCACTTGCTTCTGCTCGAGGCGCTGGCGCACGTCGGCTTCGGCCTCATCGGGCGTGACATAGCGATTTTGTACGTCGTAGGAGAATTCGTTCGCCCCGCCGTGCTTGGGACCGCGCAACGCCCCGATGGCGCCGGTGATGGCCGAATACATGTCCGATCCGGTGCCCGCGATCACGCGCGCCGCAAACGTCGACGCGTTGAATTCATGTTCGGCGTAAAGATTGAGCGACGTGTGCATCGCCGTCACCCAGCGCTCCGGCGGCTGCGTCCCGTGCAGCAGGTGCAGGAAGTGCCCGCCGATCGATTCGTCGTCGGTTTCGACGTCGATGCGCTTGCCGTTGTAGCTCCAGTGATACCAGTACAGCAGCACCGAGCCGAGCGATGCCATCAGCCGGTCGGCGATGTCGCGCGCGCCGGGAACGTTGTGCTCTTCTTTTTCCGGCAGGGCGCAGCCGAGTGCGGAGGTCCCCGTGCGCATGACGTCCATCGGATGCGCGCCGGCCGGGAGCGCTTCAAGGACGCTCTTGACGGAAGCGGGCAGGCCGCGCAAGGATTTCAACTTGGCCTTGTACCGCGTGAGTTGCGCACTGGTCGGCAGCTCGCCGTGGACTAGCAAATGGGCGATTTCCTCGAACTGGCTCGCGGCGGCGATGTCGAGAATGTCATAACCGCGGTAATGCAGATCGTTACCGGTACGGCCAACCGTGCATAGCGCCGTGTTGCCGGCGGCGACCCCGGACAACGCGACCGATTTCTTCGGCTTGGGTGCGGCAGCGGATGCGTCGTTCATCGAGGTTCCCAGAGGTCAGTCCAATTGAGCTCGCGTGCCGTGGGTCAATCGATCCGCTATGGATCAATCAACATCTGCGCGCTGCGTGTTTGCGGCCCCGCGTTGGGCGAATAATTGGTCGAGCTTTGCCTCGAACGCGTGATAACCCAGATGGTCGTACAACGCCGTCCGCGTCTGCATGGTCGCGACGACCGCCTGTTGCGTGCCGTCGCGCCGCAAGGTTTGGTACACGTTGAGCGCGGCCTGGTTCATCGCGCGGAACGCCGAGAGCGGATACAGCGCAATGGCAACGTTGGCGCCGCGCAACTCCTCGAGCGTGAACAACGGCGTCGCACCGAACTCGGTGATGTTGGCGAGGATGGGAACGCCCGCGGCGGCGAACTGCGCGTACATCGCAAGCTCGGTGATCGCCTCGGGAAAGATCATGTCGGCCCCAGCTTCGATGTACGCGGAGGCGCGATCCAGCGCCGACTGCAGGCCCTCCACCGCCAGCGCGTCGGTGCGTGCCATGACGACGAAATCCGGATCGGTCCGCGCGTCCACGGCGGCCTTGATGCGATCGACCATTTCCTGCCGGGTGACGATCGCTTTGCCCGGGCGATGTCCGCAGCGTTTGGCGCCGACCTGGTCTTCGATGTGCATCGCGGCCGCGCCGAATTTGGTGAGCGAGCGCACCGTTCGCGCGATGTTGAACGCGGATGCGCCGAATCCCGTGTCGGCATCGACCAGCAAAGGAAGTGCGCAGACATCGGTGATGCGGCGCACGTCGGTCAACACATCGTCGAGATTGCTGATCCCCAAGTCTGGCACGCCGAGCGAGCCGGCGGCAACACCCCCACCCGACAGATAGATGGCTCGGTAGCCGCTGCGTTCCGCCAGCAGCGCGTGATAGGCGTTGATCGCGCCCGGCACCTGCAGCGGTTTCTCCGCGGCAACCGCTGCGCGAAATTTCGCCCCGGCGGATGGCATTGCAGCCGTCACCGGAGAAGCGAGGCGACGCCAGCCCGCTCATCTTGGAGCTCTTGCAGCGTGGCATCCATGCGTTGCCGCGAAAAAGCGTCGATAGGCAGGCCGGCGACCAGCGTGTACTCGCTGTTGGCGGTGGTGACCGGAAAGCCGTACATCACGTCGCGCGGAATGCCGTAGCTCCCGTCCGAGGCAACACCCATCGTCACCCATTTGCCATCACTGCCGATGATCCAGTCGCGCATGTGGTCAATGGCTGCGTTGGCCGCCGACGCGGCGGACGAGAGGCCCCGCGCTTCGATGATCGCGGCGCCCCGTTTGCCGACCTTGGGGAGAAACTCGTCGCGGTTCCAGTCGTCGTCATTGATCAGCGCCTGCACCGACTGCCCGCCGACGGTCGCGAAGCGGTAATCGGCGTACATCGTCGGCGAATGGTTGCCCCACACGATCACCTTTTCGATGTCACCCACCGGTCTATCGATCTTGATCGCGAGTTGGGACTGCGCCCGATTGTGGTCGAGGCGCAGCATCGCCGTGAAATGCTTCTGCGGCAGCGAAGGTGCTGACTTCATCGCAATATACGCGTTGGTGTTCGCCGGATTGCCCACGACCAGCACGCGAATGTCGCGTGCGGCGACGGCGTCGAGCGCCTTGCCTTGTTCGATGAAGATTTTGGCATTCTCGAGCAGGAGGTCCTTGCGCTCCATGCCGGGTCCACGCGGCCGTGCCCCCACGAGCAGCGCGAGATCAGCGTCCTTGAAGGCCACTTTGGGCTCGGCGCTGCCGATCATCCCGGCCAGCAAAGGAAATGCGCAGTCTTCGAGCTCCATCATCACACCCTTCAGCGCTGCCTGTGCCTTATCGATCGGCAGCTCGAGCAACTGCAGCAGAACCGGCTGGTCGTTGCCGAGCATTTCCCCCGACGCGATGCGGAACAGCAGGGCGTAGCCGATTTGGCCGGCGGCGCCGGTGACGGCGACGCGGACAGGTGCTTTCATCCTAGGAACTCCCGACAGAGATAAAAAGCTTGAGACAGAAGGGAAATTCTAGCGCGATAGGCGTGCGCGCGGCTATAATTCATGTCGCCGCAAGCCGCCAGTACCGCGGAAAAGGGAGTACTGCGAGAGGGCGCAACGCATGCGCCCTTGGAGGGCGGCATTCGCTGTCACCTTGCATTACCTAAGCGCTAAGGGCATGAGATGGCCGCCTTCGACCGTCCCGTCGTAAAACCGCGCCCGGTTTACCTTAACTTATTCGCGATCCGCCTGCCCTTACCGGGGCTCGTGTCGATCCTGCATCGCATCAGCGGCGCGCTCCTGTTCCTGCCGGGCATTCCGCTTCTGCTATGGGTGATGCAGATGGCCCTGTCCAGCCCCGAAACGTGGGGCGAGTTTCGCGGCTGGTTCGAAAGCCCCTGGGTGAAGCTCGTAGCGATCGGCATGACGTGGGCGTATGTTCATCACTTGTTCGCGGGCGCGCGCCATCTTGTCATGGACCTGCACATCGGGATGGACTTGCCCGCCGCGCGCCAGTCGTCGGCATTGGTGCTGGTGCTGCCGGTGCTGCTGACGCTCGTCGTCGCGGTGCGGTTATGGTGACGCGGCAACGCATCGTCGTCGGTGCCCACTACGGTTGGCGCGATTGGCTGGTGCAGCGGATCACCGCCGTCGTGATGACGCTGTATACGCTCTTTTTTCTCGCACTGTTGCTATGGCACGGCGGCCTCGATGCGACCGCATGGCAACGCACGTTCGGCAGTGGATTCTTCCGGCTCGCGACGTTCCTCTTCATGGTGGCGCTTCTGTGGCACGCGTGGGTGGGCGTGCGCAACATCCTGATGGATTACGTCAAGCCCGTGGCGATTCGGCTTTCGCTGGAGGTCGTGGTCATCGCGGTCCTCGTCGCGTACGCCGGGTGGACGATCCACGTGCTGTGGGGCGTAGCGTGACGCCGCCGGTGCGCAAATTCGACGCGCTGATCATTGGCGCCGGCGGTGCCGGCATGCGGGCTTCATTGCAGCTCGCGGATGCCGGACTCACGGTGGCCGTATTGTCCAAGGTTTTTCCGACGCGCTCGCATACGGTGGCGGCGCAGGGAGGCATCAGTGCCTCGCTCGGCAACATGTCGGAGGACAGTTGGCTGTGGCACATGTACGACACGATCAAGGGGTCCGACTGGCTCGGAGACCAGGACGCGATCGAATACATGTGCAAGATGGCGCCACAGGTTGTGTACGAACTCGAGCACTTTGGTATGCCGTTCGACCGCAATGCCGACGGCACGCTGTATCAGCGTCCGTTTGGCGGCCATTCCGCCAATTTCGGCAACAAGCCGGTGCAACGTGCCTGCTCCGTCGCCGATCGCACCGGCCACGCGTTGTTGCATACGCTCTATCAGCGCAATGTGCGGGCACGCACACAATTCTTTGTCGAATGGATGGCGCTCGACCTGATTCGCGATGCCGACGGCGACGTGCTGGGAGTCGTCGCTTATGAAATGGAAACCGGAGCGCTGGCGATCCTGCAAGCCAAGGCTACGATCTTCGCCACCGGTGGCGGCGGGCGCATCTTCGCTGCCTCGTCCAATGCGTTCATCAATACCGGCGATGGTCTCGGGATGGCGGCGCGCGCCGGTATTCCGCTCGAAGATATGGAATTCTGGCAGTTCCACCCGACTTGTGTGGCGGGCGTCGGCGTGCTCATTAGCGAGGCCGTGCGTGGTGAGGGCGGCATCCTGCTGAATAGTGAAGGCGAACGATTCATGGAGCGCTACGCGCCGAACCTCAAGGATCTGGCCTCGCGCGATATCGTCTCGCGCTCGATGGATCAGGAGATCAAGGAAGGCCGCGGCTGCGGTCCGGACAAGGACTACGTCTTGCTGAAGCTCGACCATTTGGGCCCGGACGTGATCACCAAAAGGCTGCCGTCGATTCGCGAGATCGCCATCAAGTTCGCGAACGTCGATCCGATCAAGGAGCCGATTCCGGTCGTGCCGACGATCCACTACCAGATGGGCGGTATTCCGTCGAACATTCACGGACAAGTGGTCGCACCGCGCAACGGCGATCCGAACGCCCCCGTCAATGGCTTCTATGCGGTTGGCGAGTGCGCGTGCGTGTCGGTGCACGGTGCAAACCGCTTGGGAACCAACTCGCTACTCGACCTGATCGTATTCGGACGCGCCGCTGCCAATTTCATCATCGACCAAAATCTGAAGTCGCGCCCGCACAAGCCGCTGCCGGCGGACGCTTCCGAGGGGTCGCAACAGCGGCTCGCCCGTCTCGATGGTGCCACGTCCGGCGAATCGGTCGCCGAGGTCGGCAATACGCTACGCAAGACGATGCAAGCGCATTGTGGAGTCTTCCGCAATGCGCAGTTGCTGGCCGCCGGCGCGGCCAAAGTGGAGGAGCTCGAGCAGCGGGTCGCGCGCACGGCGATCGGCGACCAGAGCCGCACGTTCAATACCGCCCGCGCCGAGGCGCTCGAGCTCGACAACCTGATCGAGACCGCCAAGGCAACAATCACCTCGGCGGGCGCGCGGCATGAATCGCGCGGTGCGCAGGCGCGAAGCGATTACCCCGAGCGCGATGACGCGAATTGGCTCAAACACACGCTGTGGTATCGCAAGGGCAATCGCCTCGAGTACAAACCGGTGAACTTGAAGCCGCTTTCGGTGGAGGCGTTTCCGCCAAAGGCGCGGACGTACTGACGTGCGCCGCGTAATTGAAGTGCGACAATTTCGCCACAGCGCTCGCCCTTCGGTAGTCGCTGCTCGGAGCCAAGAATGAAGTTTCGCATTTACCGCTACAACCCCGAACTGGACGCGAAGCCGCGTTACCAGGAGTACGACGTCGCCCTCGAGCCGGCCGACCGGATGCTGCTGGACGCGCTGATACGGGTCAAGGCGCACGACGACACATTGTCGTTCCGACGGAGCTGCCGCGAAGGTGTATGCGGATCGGATGCGATGAACATCAACGGCAAGAACGGTCTTGCCTGCGTCACCAACGTCAAGGATCTGCGCGAGCCCGTCGAGTTGCGTCCGCTTCCTGGGCTGCCCGTGATCCGCGACCTCATCGTCGACATGAGCCAGTTTTTCAAGCAGTACCACTCGATCAAGCCGTATCTCGTCAACGATACGCCGCCGCCCGAGCGCGAACGGTTGCAATCGCCCGCCGATCGCGAGGAGCTGGACGGCCTCTACGAATGCATTCTGTGCGCGTGCTGTTCAACCGCGTGCCCGTCGTTCTGGTGGAATCCGGACAAGTTCGTCGGACCGGCCGGGTTGCTCCAGGCGTACCGCTTCATTGCCGACAGCCGCGACCTTGCAACCAACGAGCGCTTGGACGACCTCGAAGATCCCTACCGCCTGTTTCGCTGCCACACGATCATGAACTGCGTGGACGTTTGTCCCAAGAATCTGAATCCGTCGCTCGCCATCGGCAAGATCAAGGACATCATGGTCAGGCGCGCCGTGTAGCGTGAGAAATGAGGGATGAGAGATGACGCCTGAGCGAATGGGCCGCATCAGGTGGCGCTGCCGGCGCGGCATGCTCGAAAACGACTTGGTCCTGACGCGCTATCTGGACGCTAACGCCGACACGATGACCGAAGCCGAAGTGGCGATGCTGGATCGATTGCTGGATCTTCCCGACAACGAATTGTGGGATTTGATCGCTGGGCGCGCGGCGTCACACGAGCCCGCCATCGCCGAGCTCGTCGCCCAATTGCGTGCGGCTTGAAGCGGTGCAGCGCGGATATGGTAAATGAGTGGTAAATACGACTATAAAAAATGGTCGTCTCGCGCGGAAGCCGTGGACGATTTCACGTTCGGCCGCGTAGTCGTTTTCAGGGAGTCGCTGCAATGACAGACCGTACTGCCACGCTGACCTTCTCCGACGGGTCGCCTTCGATTACTTTGCCGGTGCTGAACGGTTCGGTCGGCCCCGACGTGATCGACATTCGCGCGTTGTACGGCAAGACGGGCGAATTCACGTTCGACCCGGGATTCATGTCGACGGCGGCGTGCACTTCCGCCATCACCTACATCGACGGAGATAAGGGCGAACTTCTGTACCGCGGCTATCCGATCGAGGAACTGGCGGTCAAGTGCGATTTCCTCGAGACCTGTTATCTCTTGCTGTATGGCGAGTTGCCCGATGCCGCGCAAAAGGAAAATTTCGTCGCACTCGTCACCAACCACACGATGGTCAACGAGCAGATGCAGTTCTTCATGCGCGGCTTCCGGCGCGACGCGCATCCGATGGCGGTGATGACCGGCCTGGTGGGAGGGCTCTCTGCGTTCTATCCCGATTCGATGAATCTGCACGATGCCAGGCAGCGCGATATCTCGGCGATTCGGCTGATCGCGAAAATGCCCACGATGGTCGCGATGGCCTATAAGTACTCGGTCGGCCAGCCGTACATGTACCCACGCAACAATCTTGGCTACGCGGCGAACTTCATGCGGATGATGTTCGCGACCCCGTGCGAGGATTACCAGGTGAACGACGTGCTGGTGCGCGCGCTTGACCGTATCTTCATACTGCACGCCGATCACGAGCAGAATGCGTCGACCTCGACGGTGCGCCTGTGCGCGTCGTCCGGGACCAATCCGTTCGCGGCGATCGCCGCGGGGGTTGCGTGTTTGTGGGGTCCCGCTCACGGCGGCGCCAACGAAGCGGCGCTCAACATGCTCTACGACATCCAGCGGATGGGGGGAGTCGCCAAGATTGGGGAATTCATTGCGAAGGTGAAGGACAAAAATTCCAACGCCCGCCTGATGGGCTTCGGTCATCGTGTCTACAAGAATTACGACCCGCGGGCAAAGTTGATGCGCGAGACCTGTCACGAAGTCCTGGGTGAGTTCGGGCTGCACGACGACCCGCTGTTCGGTCTCGCGCTGGCGCTGGAGAAGATTGCGTTGGAGGACGATTATTTCGTGCAGCGCAAGCTCTATCCGAATGTCGATTTTTATTCGGGCATCGTACAGAAGGCCATCGGCATTCCCGTGCCGCTTTTTACTGCAGTCTTTGCGCTCGCGCGTACCGTGGGCTGGATCGCCCAGTTGAACGAGATGATCGCCGAGCCCGATTACAAGATCGGCCGGCCGCGGCAGCTCTATGTCGGGGCCCAGCGGCGGCAAGTGCCGCCGATCGTGGAACGCGCATGAACGGTATCGGCGCGAAAGCACTCGGGCCGGTCGGGGCCGGCAGTCATCGAGCCGACGTTTATGTCCAATGAGTGGGAAACGTGAGGTGACGCGATGGATACGATGACCGAATCGGTAGCGACGAGCACGCTGTTCGGCGGCAACGTTCCGTTTCTCGAGGAGCAGTACGAAAG
>JBPCLS010000218.1:0-4744 GCA_051003055.1 Casimicrobiaceae bacterium | reverse complement strand
ACCGTCAGCCGGGCGCGAATGGCGAGAGCCGCGGTCTGGATGGTCTCCCCCCTTCAGCCACAACGCTCACAACATGTAGCCGATGTCCGATGCCCCCGTCGGATACGCGAAAATCGTCGCCCTAAGATCCTCTGCTGTCAGGCCCTTGCGGATAGCCAATGCGAACACATTGATGACCTCGTCAACGTGGGGCCCGACTAGGTGCGCGCCTAGAACGTGGTCGGTGCCATCTTCAACGAGAACCTTAAACCCGTAGACCGGTTCCGCCACACGTCGCGCCGTGTACCAGTCCAACGCCTTCTTGCTCTGCATCCGAAACTTGAGCCCTTTCTCGCGCGCTTGCTTTTCGCTCAGACCGACGGACGCGATGGGTGGGATGGTGAAGGCGACGCTCGGCACACCGAGATAGTTCGGCTTCTGATGATTGCCCTTCAGCATGTTGGCGGCGACGATCTTCGCATCGTGGCTCGCGACCGGCGTCAGCGGCGGACCACTCATAGCCGCGTCCCCTGCTGCATAAACCGCGGGGTTAGACACGCTCTGGAGGAACTCATTCAGCTTGAGGCGGACCTTGTCGCTCTCCACGCCCGCCGTTGCAAGATCGAGCGGCTCAAGATCGGGGACGCGCCCGGCGGCGTGCACGACGAGATCGGCCGTGAACAGCTCATCCTTGTCGTTCGAGGCCGAGCGAACGGATAGACCACTGCCACTCTTTTCTATAGCGGTCACGCGCGTCTTGAGCCGTACGTCGATGCCGATCTCGTGGAATTTTTCCATGAGCCAGCCGACGAGGTCCGGATCGAACGGCGTGAGCATGCGGTCCATCTGTTCGAGCACAGTCACTTGCGCGCCTGCATGCGCCGCAATGTGGGCAAACTCCGCCGCGATAAAACCGCCGCCGAGCAGGACGATCTTCTTGGGCAGTTGCTCGAGCTCCAGAAACTCGGTGCTGGTAATGACATGCTCCTCACCCGGAATGCCTAGGCGCATCGGTACCGCGCCGACGGCGATGAGGATGAAACGGCCGTCGAGCACCTCGCCGCCGACTTCGATCGAGTTCGGTCCGCGAAACTTGGCGTGGCCGTGATAGACGTCGACACCATTTTCTGCGAAATTCTTCTCCGTCATCGCCGGCACGGGATCCGTGAACGTGCGCTTGAACTGGATGAGCTCGTTCCATGCGATCGTCGGTTCGCCGCCCGCGACGCCATGGCCGCGCATTTGGCGTGAGTGGTCGACTGCTTCCGCTGCGCCGACCAGTACCTTTTTCGGATCGCAGCCGCGCAGCGCGCAGGTGCCACCGAAGGGCAAATGGTCGATTACCGCCACGCTCCATCCGGCCGAGCGACAGCGCGAAGCGGCGCCAGAAGCGCCCGTTCCGGTTCCGATGACGACAAGATCGTAACGGTTGGTCACCTTAAATTCCTCCTCGAAGACTGCGAGTGCCGCGCAACTCGGCGGCTACACGACTTGACGAATAATCAGCGCGTTATTCAGCCCTCCTTGCAACGCCGGGTAAGGTGACTCTGTCGTTGACTGAAAAAGGCTGGGGCGATGGAAGAACCAGGCGTTATCCGAGGGCATTCGTGTCGCTGCATCCCGCAATAGTGCTAACCCAACTTCAGCGGCGCTCAACGCCTCTGGCGTCGGGGTTTACTTGCGGCGCGCCACGCCGTTCAGAAACTACTTCTCGGTGCGGGTCGGTCGGCACGGTTGCATATCTGCGCACTGTCCGATCCGGCTTAACCCGCGCAGCAGGACAACTGCTTCACGTCCTTGGTGAACGTCTGCGCGCACAGCTTCAGCCCCTCGACCATCGTGAGGTAGGGAAAGAGCTGTTGACCGAGGTCGGCGATGCTCATGCGGTTGCGAATGGCGAGCGCCGCGGTTTGTACCACGTCGCCCCCTTCCGCGGCGACAATCTGCGCTCCGAGCAGGCGACCTGAGTCGACTTCCGCGACCAGCTTGATGAAGCCGCGGGTGTCGAAGTTGACCAGAGCCCGCGGCACGTTGTCTAGGGTGAGGGTACGACTGTCGGTCTCGATGCCCGCCCGCTGCGCCTCGGCCTCGGTGAGGCCCACGGTCGCGATCTGCGGGTCGGTGAAGATCACCGCTGGCATCGCGGTCAGATCCAGCGTTGCATCGCCGCCCGTCATGTTGATCGCCGCCCGCGTTCCGGCAGCCGCCGCGACGTAAACGAACTGCGGTTGGTCGGTGCAATCGCCGCCGGCGTAGATGTTCTGCGTGGTGGTGCGCAGGTGCTCGTCCACCACGACGGCACCCCGCTCGTCGACTTTCACGCCAGCGGCCTCCAGGTTGAGCGCCTGAGTGTTGGGTGCCCGGCCAGTGGCCACCAGCAGTTTCTCGCTCCTGACCTCGCCGTGATCCGTGGAGAGCACGAATTCACCGTTCTCGAAGGTCACGCGTTGCGCCTGGGTGTGATCGAGCACCTGGATGCCTTCGGCCTTGAAGGCCTGGGTGATTGCCGCGCCGATCTCGGGATCCTCGCGCAACAGCAACGTGCTGCGTGCGAGGATGGTCACGCGACTGCCCAGCCGGGCGTAGGCCTGGGCCAGTTCCAAGGCACTACCGACGACCCAATCACGGTCAGGCGCGGCGGGATGGCGGCGGCGGCGAGCGCTTCCGTGGAAGTCCAGTAGGGCGTGTCAGCCAACCCAGGGACGGGCGGGATCATCGGGCTCGCCCCCGTAGCGATGAACGCGCGATCGAAGCAGACCTTCTGCGCCGAACCGGTGTCGCGCACGACGCGCAGCGTGCGCGCGTCGACGAAGCTCGCAGTGCCGTTGACCAGGGAGATGTTGGGGTTAGTCGCAACAATGCTCTCGTACTTGGCCTGGCGCAGCTCGACCACGCGGCCTTGGTGTTGTTCCAGCAGGGCCTTCCGGTTGATCGTGAGTGTGGGCGCCGGAGCGATCCCTGCGTCGAAGGGGCCGCTTGGCGCAAGTGGGCGATGTGGGCGCTGCGGACCATGATCTTCGACGGTACGCAGCCGACGTTGACGCAGGTGCCACCAGTGGTGCCGCGCTCGATGCGTAACTTGGGCGCCTTCATCGGCCGCGCGAATCGCCGCGGCGAACGCCGCACCGCCCGACCCGATGATGGCCACTTGCAGCGAATGCGCGTCGCTCTGACCCTGCCCGGTTTCGACGTACATCAGAATTTTGAGTAATGTTCTGATGAACGGAGGAAGGGATGGCCAGGAAAGCGGTAGCGAATCGGCGATACACGGAAGAGTTCAAGGTTGAAGCGTTGCGGCTAGCGGAATCGGTAGGCATCAACCAAGCAGCGAAGCGGCTGGGGATGCCGAGTTCGAGTCTTGGGAACTGGGCAAGAGCAAAGCAAAGCGGTAAGCCGGCGGCGCGTCTGCAAGCGGCCCCGATCAAGGGTTCGCCGGCGGAGCTGGAGGCTGAGAACCAGCGGTTGCGGCGCGAGCTGGCGAGCGCAAAGCTCGATCTGGAGATCGTAAAAAAAGCGGCGGCGTATTTCGCGAAGGAGTCGCGGTGAGATAGGCCTGGATTGATGGACATCGCGACGACTATCGGGTGACGCGGATGTGTCGACTGCTGGAAGTGTCGCGCACGGGATATTTGCAATGGCGCCGGCGGCCGCCGAGTGCTCGAGCGATAGCCAATGTCGCGCTCGACGCGCGAGTGACGGCACTCCACGCGCAAGCCCGGCAAAGCTATGGTCGGCCGCGCATCGTGCAAGCGCTGCAAGCGCAAGGCGTGGCCGTTGGTCACGAACGGGTACGGCAAAGCCTGTTGCGACAAACGCTGGGGCCGGTGTATCGCAAGCCGTATCGCGTGACCACGGATTCGGCGCATCACAAGCCCCTGTTTCGACGGTTGGTTGGTCAATCGAGCGTGGGTTGCCGACTTGACCTATATACCGACCGCCGAAGGATGGCTGTACCTGGCGTGCATTCTTGATCTGGGCAGCCGCCGTGTTGTCGGTTGGTCGATGAGCAATCGGCCGAAAGCGCGGTTGGTCTGTGACGCCCTGACCATGGCCTACCCGCGTCGCCAGCCGCCGCGCGGGGTGATCATGCATTCTGATTGCGGGATTCAGTACGCGAGTGACCAGCACCGCAAGCTGATTGCCGATTACGGGATGTTGCAATCGATGAGCCGGAAGGGCAATTGCTGGGACAATGCGCCGATGGAGAGCTTCTTCAAGACGCTGAAAGTGGAATGGGTGAATCGCATCAGCTACGCGACGCGTGCCCAGGCTCGCCTGGACCTGATCGATTGGATCGAAGGCTTCTACAACGCCGAACGTCTGCACTCGTCGATCGGCTATCAATCACCCGCGGCGTTCGAGGAATACGCGCTCGCGGCTTGAATCTGCTGTACGTGAAAACAAGGCAAGGTCACAGCCCTGGAGTGTCGGGCCCTCGATCCGGTCACGATCGGCGCCATTTCTCGACCGCCTCCGACACCCGATTCGCCGTTGACCCGAGGTTCGTAGCCCGAAACACTCTCCGAACTGGCGTTGAAACTCGTATTCGTTGCTTGCTCCGCCCGATTTGGTTGTAAGGTTTTCGCCAGAATGCCGGTCTATCCGCATGGATGGACCTCTGAAGCGGTGCGTCGCGCTTTCGAAAAGACCAACAGGATGAGATGTCGATGACGTGGACCGGCTGCTAGACAGATGTTTGCGACCAGAAAATCGAGATTCGAAAGCCTCGTGCGTGCGTTCTCATCGGAGCTGTACCGCTATGGGT
>JBPCLS010000217.1:0-4596 GCA_051003055.1 Casimicrobiaceae bacterium | reverse complement strand
TGCGGCGATGCGGCAACCTTCTGCTATGCAATACAGCAGATGTCGCTCCTTCATGGCAGGGAGCTTGACGAGTGCGTCGGGCGCGTTACCGGATCAAGCGCTGGGTACTTCGACGACGACGACGAGGCGGAACGGGAGGAGGTGCGTCATGGGTAAGCCCAATGTCAAAGAGGAAGCCTCACCGCTGCCCGAGTCAGCCGATCGATCGCACGAGGATCTGAATCCGATTCTTTGGTATCACGACGACGGAACCATCGACGCAGAGGAGACGCTGGATAACCTTGGAGATCTCAGCGATTTCCTCGCAAACTTAGAGTGCGTGGAGTTGCCGTTTGAACACAAAGCTTTCGGGTCGGGTCTGTTCCTCATTCACCGCACCATGCTCGCCGCCATCCGCGAACTAGGGGCGCAGTTTGCAGCCGTCCGCGAGGCGAAGCATTGAGACTCAGTGATTTCAGGGCAGAGCGCTCTCGGGCGCCCTTTTTTACGTGAGTTCGAATCCGTGGGAGCCGTTCATACTCGGACAGGGCGTCGCAGAATAAAGCTGGCCGAAGTGGGTTCTGCGGTTGAGACGTGTTGTGGGATATGAGGCGTCAGAGGGTACGCCGTCATAGGGAAATTCTAAAGACACCTCATCCGCCACTGTACCCCGTCACATCATCGCGAGCCGACAATTCCCCATCGACGGTGGTTCGAGATCGGGCTAAACCAGATTTCATGGTCGCCCATGCCCTGGCGATGGAAGTAACAAACCGACCGAAGGCCCGTTTTCCCGCGCCAACCTCATGCACAATACCTTCTGGCGACCGATGCATTTTTGGGGATACTAGCCGGTTAGGTGTACCACCGCCACGCCTCGAATGCGCCGTCCGATACCCATGTCCGTAGCGTACAGCCGATAAGCTCGTTCCCGCAAAAGGATCATGAAGTACGAACCGGCAGCACTCACCGACGCTCACGCGCCGCCGCCCGCACCGGACGCCGCACCCGAATTTTCATTCGGCGAAGACAGTCCGATGCCGGTCGCGGGGATCTGGGAACGCGGTAGTCTGATGAACGCCATCATCGAGTCTGCGCTCGATAGCTTTCTCGCGATCGATCACGAAGGGAAAATCCTGGAGTTCAATTCAGCTGCCGAGTTGATGTTCGGACTTGCCCGCTGGGAAGCGATCGGCAAGCCGATGGCGGAGCTCATCATTCCTCCCCGCTATCGGGAGGCGCATCGCCGTGGCATGGCGCGTTATCTCAGAACCCAGGAGAGCCCCATGCTTGGCAAGAGAATCGAATTGACGGCGATGCGCGCGGACGGGACGGAATTCCCGGTCGAACTGGTCGTGACTCCCATCAACCTGCATGAAAGGCCGCAGTTCGTCGGTTACATGCGCGACATCTCGGAGCGCAAGAAAGCGACCGAGCAGCTTATCCAGTTGACGCAGTACGACGTCCTGACGGGACTCGCGAATCGTAGCTACTTTCGGGAGCAACTCTCGCTCGCCATGGCGCGGACCAAGCGCTCCGGGCAGCTCCTGGCATTGTTGTTTCTCGATCTGGACCACTTCAAGGAAGTCAATGACACGCTAGGTCATCGCATCGGCGACCTGGTGTTGCAGGCGGCCGCTCGGCTGCTCAAGGAATCGCTGCGCGAAGTCGACACGATTGCGCGCCTTGGCGGCGACGAGTTCACGATCATTCTGGAGAACATCACGGATCTGGAGCAGGTCATAACCGCCGCGGGAAAGATCAAAAAGGCGTTCTCCGAGCCGCTGGTCGTTGAAGGCCGGGAAATCTCGTTGGCCGCCAGTATCGGAATCACGATCTATCCGGGCAGCGCTAATAACGTCGACTCTTTGTTGCAAAACGCCGACCTCGCGATGTATCGGGCTAAAGCGGAAGGCCGCGATGCATACAAATTTTTTGCGCCGGAGATGAGCGTCCAGACGACCGAGCGGTTCGACATGGAAATCCTGCTACGGCACGGGCTCGAGCGCGAAGAGTTTTTCCTTCACTATCAGCCCAGGGTCGCAGTTGCCAGCGGCCGCGTCGTCGGAGTGGAAGCGGTGATTGGTTGGCAGAGTAGAGAGCTGGGCCTGGTCGGGACCGGACATTTCCTTGCGCGGGCCGAAGAAAGCGGCCTCATCGTGCCCATCGGTGAGTGGGCGCTGCGCACCGCATGCGCGCAGAACAAGGCGTGGCAAGAGCAAGGCATCGCGCCGGTCGTCATGTCGTTGAACGTGGCGCCGCGCCAATTCCTGCAGAAGGACTGGGTGCAAAAAGTTGCCACCGCGCTGGAAAGAAGCGGCCTGGACCCGAGTTTTGTGGAGTTTGCCATCACCGAAGCGGTTGTTATGCAGCACGCAGGCAACGCCGCAAAAACACTGACGCAACTCCATGAGCTGGGTATCCGGTTGGCCGTCGCGGAATTCGGGACCGGCTCTTCAAGCCTGGGTTTTCTCAAGCGTTACCCAATCCAGACTCTCAAGATCGACCGGTCATTCATGCAAGATCTGACCACCGACGCGCATGCCCCCAGTGTCGTCGGCGCCACGATCGCCATCGCGAAAAATCTGCAGCTCCGCGTGGTCGCCGAAGGCGTGGAAACTAGAGAGCAACTGGCGAGCCTGGCAATCATGGAATGCGATGAGTATCAGGGCAAATACTTCAGCGGCCCGGTCCCCGCGCCCGATTTGCCGCGATTATTGGAGCGCGGCTAGTTTATTGGCAACCGCCCAGAACTCTTTCGTCCATTGCCCGTCCAAGCCTGGATGAATCGCCGCCGCTTCGTTCTTGGTGCCACTGCCATTTTCGCCGGCGCAGCGCCTTTGGCGTCGCTGGTTCGCGCGGCCAGTGAGCCCACCCGGCCCGACAAAGTCGTCCGGGCGGAGGCCGAATGGCGCAAGCTCCTGACGCCGCAGCAGTTCGACGTGCTGCGCAACGAAGGGACCGAACGCCCGGGATCGAGTCCCCTCAACAACGAAAAGCGCATGGGAGCGTACACCTGCGCCGCCTGTGACTTGCCGCTGTTTGCGTCGGGCAAGAAGTACGAGAGCGGTACCGGGTGGCCGAGCTTTTTTGAGGCCCTGCCGGACGGCGTCAACAGCAAGACCGACTACAAGCTGCTCTATCCGCGCACCGAGTATCACTGCGCGCGCTGCGGCGGGCACCAGGGTCACATCTTTAAGGATGGCCCGCAGCCTACCGGTCTGCGCTACTGCAACAACGGCGTAGCGCTGAAGTTCGTTCCCGCCTGACAGGCCGGCAAGGGCTCGCGCGTCACGCGAGCGGCGCCACCTTCATGACTTCATCGGCGGTCGTGATGCCGCTAGCCACCTTCGTCGCGCCCGATACCCGCAACGGTTTCATGCCGTCCTTGAATGCCGCTTCGCGGATCGCGCGGTCATCGGCTTCGTGCGTGACGAGACGGCGCAGCGCTGGGGTCATCAGCATGATCTCGTAGAGGCCTATGCGCCCGTAATAGCCGGTCATCCGGCATTCGAGGCAGCCTTCGGGCAGCATCACTTCGGTCGGCTTATCAGCGCGCCACGGCGAGGTGATCGAGTGCCACGCTTCGTCATCGGGCGGCTCCCCCGGTTTCTTGCAGTGCGGACACAACGTGCGCACCAGCCGTTGCGCCATGACGCCCAGCAAGGTCGAGTTGAGCAGATACGCCGGCACGCCGAGGTCGAGCAGGCGCGTCACTGCGGTGGGCGCGTCGTTGGTGTGCAAGGTCGAGATGACTAGGTGTCCGGTGAGCGCAGCCTGGACTGCCATGTCGGCGGTATCGCGGTCGCGTACCTCGCCTACCATGATGATGTCTGGGTCTTGCCGCAGCAGCGTGCGGACGCCGTTCGCAAAATCGACGCCGATCGCCGGCTGGACCTGCATCTGGTTGAACAGCGGCTCGATCATTTCGATCGGATCCTCGACCGTGCAGACGTTCACTTCCGGCACGGCAAGCTGTTTCAATGACGAGTACAGCGTCGTCGTTTTTCCGGAGCCGGTGGGGCCGGTGACCAGGATGATTCCGTGCGGCTCCTTGATCATCTTTTCCCAACGCTCGCGGTCGTCCAAGGTGAAGCCCAAGTCGGCGTAATCGCGGACCAACACCTCCGGCGTGAAAATCCGCATCACGATTTTTTCACCGAACGCCGTCGGCATCGTCGAGATGCGCAACTCGACCTCCTGGCCGTTCGACGCCAGCGTCTTGATGCGGCCGTCCTGCGGCCGGCGCTTCTCGACGATCTCCATTCGCGCGAGCAGCTTGATCCGTGACGTCATGGCAATCAGCACCGGCGCCGGGATCGTGTAAACCTGATGCAACACGCCGTCGATCCGAAAGCGCACCATGCCCACGTCGCGTCGCGGCTCGATGTGGATGTCCGACGCGCGCTGCTCGAACGCGTATTGCCAGAGCCAATCGACGATATGGACGACATGCTGGTCGTTGGCGTCCAGATGTCCGTGCTTGCCGAGCTCGACCAACTGCTCGAAGTTGCGCGCCAGCGAAAGCTCGCTCTTGGACGACTCGCGCGCGCGCTTCATCGACCGGGCGAGCGTGTAGAACTCGGCCAAGTACCGCTTGATGTCGACCGGATTGGC
>JBPCLS010000216.1:0-2709 GCA_051003055.1 Casimicrobiaceae bacterium | reverse complement strand
CGATCATCGCGGGCGTCAACTCGCCCGCGGCGGGGAGCAGCCAATCGCCGTGCGGACGCACCCATTCGCCCTTTTCGTCAAACTTGCCGACGACGCGCGGCCGGACGTCGTCGCGCCGGGTGTAGAGCTGCTCCTTCAGCTGGTATTCGACGACCTGGCGTTTTTCTTCCACGACCAGGATCTCGTCCAAGCCTTCGGCGAAATGCCGCACGCCTTCCGGTTCCAGCGGCCAGGGCATCGCGATCTTGAACACGCGAATGCCGATTTCGGCAGCGTCGGCGTCGGATATGCCCAGATCCTCCAGCGCCTGGCGCACATCGAGGTAGCTCTTGCCGGAAGTGGCAATCCCCAAACGCGGGTGCGGCGAATCGATGACGACGCGGTTCAACTGATTGACCCGGCAGTAGTGCAGCGCGGCGTAAATCTTGTAATCCTGCATTCGCGCTTCGGTGGCGAGGAACGCGTCCGGCCAGCGGATGTGCACGCCATCGGCAGGAAGCGGGAAATCGTTAGGGACGATAATGTTCACTCGCGTCGGATCGACGTACACCGACGCCGAGCTCTCGACCGTATCCGACACGCACTTGAAGCCGACCCAGCACCCCGAATACCGCGACATCGCCCAGCCGTGCAGCCCCAGGTCGAGGATTTCCTGCACCGACGATGGATAGAGCACCGGCATCATCGCGGCGGAGAACTGGTGATCCGATTGATGCGGAAGCGTGGACGACTTGGCCGCATGATCGTCGCCGGCTAAGACCAGCACGCCGCCGTGTTGCGACGTACCGGCGAAGTTCGCGTGCTTGAACACGTCGCCGCAGCGGTCCACACCCGGTCCCTTGCCGTACCACATGCCGAACACGCCATCGACGTTGGCGCGGGGATGCAGATTCACCTGCTGCGTGCCCCAGAGCGAGGTCGCGGCAAGATCCTCGTTCAATCCCGGGTGAAACTTGACGTGCGCACGGTCCAGAAATTTTTGCGCCTTCCACAGCGCTTGATCCAGACCGCCGAGCGGTGATCCGCGGTAACCCGTCACAAAGCCGGCGGTGTTGAGCCCGGCCAGCGCGTCGCGCTGGCGCTGCAGCAGCAATAGCCGGACGAGCGCCTGGACACCGGTCAGGTAAACGCGGCCGGAGTCGAGCTCGTATTTGTCGTCGAGCGCAACGTCGCGCAGCGCAACGGTGGGGGTGGCAACTGAAGGAAGGGACATCAGGGGCTCCGCAAACAGATCGTGTTTTTGGGACGCACAGAAAACCGGATAGGTTCCGCGCCGGACGCTAAGCGGAGATTGTGTCCCCGACGCGCTAGGGCGCGAATTCTACGCCTACGAGGCGTTCCCGGCAATTTCTCGCACGTCGAGCGTCCGCTAGAATCGCGCAGTTAACACTTACGCGAATGCTTCTGCGCAAACCAAATTGTCTGCCGAGCTCTTAACCGCAATCGAAATCGAAACCGCGCCCCGGCCCGATGCCTGCGTCATCTGGTTGCACGGACTGGGCGACGACGGGCACGGTTGGTCCGAGGTGGTCGGTGCGTTGGGACTCTCGCGCAATCTGGCGATCCGCTTACTCTTTCCGCACGCGCCGGTGATGCCGGTTGCGATCAACAACGGGATGCCGATGCGCGCGTGGTACGACATCAGCGCCGCCGACTTGAACTCGCGCGCGGACTTGACGGGCGTGCGGAAGTCACGCGCGCAGGTCGACGCGCTGCTGGCGCGCGAGGTTGCACGCGGCATCGCCGCTCGGCGCATCATCATCGCGGGCTTTTCGCAAGGCGGGGCCATTGCGCTCTACACCGGCCTGCGCCAACCGGAGCGTCTTGCGGGGATCGTCGCGTTATCGGCCTATCTGATCGATGCGCCGTCCCTTCCCTCCGAGGCGGCGCCGGCCAATCGCGACGTGCCGATTTTCATGGCGCATGGGACGTTTGATCCGGTCGTGCGTTTTGCGTGGGGCGAGAGTTCCTTGCAGGCTCTGCGCGCCGGTGGCTGGCCCGTCGAGTGGCATTCCTATCCGATGGAGCATTCGGCGGTGCCGGAAGAAATTGCCGCGATCGGCGCATTCATGAACAAGATGCTGGCGATCACCGCGTGAGCCCGCAAAAGCCGTACGTGCTGGCGATCAATGGCGGCTCGTCCAGCATCAAGTTCACGTTATATCGGTGGGGCGAACCGCCGGAGCGACGGCTGCACGGGAAAGTGGACCGCATCGGCTCGCGCGGCACGACGCTGACCTTTGACGACTTGGATCGCAAGCAGCGGGACACCCGCGTCATCGGCGACTTCGATCATTCCTCCGCGGCAGACTTTCTGATCGATTGGCTCGATCAACAGGTTGGCTTCGGCTCGATCGCCGCCGTGGGCCACCGCGTCGTCAACGGCGGCGCCAGCTACAACGAGCCGCAGTGCGTCACCGATGAGCTCTTGGCTGAGTTGCGGCGGATCAGCGGTTATGCACCCGAGCACTTGCCTTCGCAGATTGCGGTCATCGAATTGTGTCGCGCGCGGGCCCCGCACCTACCGCAGGTCACGTGCTTCGATACGGAGTTTCACCGCGAAATGCCGCGGGTCGCAAAAATCCTGCCGATTCCCCGTCGCTTGCAGGCGCAGGGAGTCGAGCGCTACGGCTTTCACGGCCTGTCGTATTCGTATCTGATGGAAATGCTGGCGCGCGTGGCGGGCCCCGACGCCGCGCACGGCCACGT
>JBPCLS010000215.1:0-8213 GCA_051003055.1 Casimicrobiaceae bacterium | reverse complement strand
CGGTCGACCAGTATTGATCCGGTTTGGCGTGAACCGCGCAAGTCGACGTCGCTGCCAATGGCCACGATGTCGCGGTACATGGCTTTCAAGTTGCCCGCGATCGTGATCTCCTCAACCGGATAGGCGATCGCGCCGTCTTCGATCCAGAAGCCGGCCGCGCCGCGCGAATAATCGCCGGTAACGGGATTGACCCCCTGCCCCAATTGCTCGGTGACAAGCAAGCCGCGGCCCATGCGCCGCAGCAACGCCGGCAGGTCGTCGGAGCCATGCGCGAGGACGAGATTATGGGCGCCGCCGCCGTTGCCGGTCGTCGCCATTCCCAGCTTGCGCGCGGAATAGGTGCCGAGAAAATAGCCTTGCACGACCCCGTCGCGCACGACGTCTCGCGGTACGGTGGCGACGCCTTCGCTATCAAACGGCGCGCTGCCGCGGCCGCGCGCGAGATGCGGCTCCTCGCGCAACTGGATGTGACTCGCAAAGACGGGGTGGCCAAGCGAATCGGGAAGAAACGACGATTTGCGATACAGGCTGCCGCCCGAGACCGCCTGCACGAAAGCGCCGATGAGATCGGCAGCTTCCGGCGCTTCGAAGATGATCGGGCAGTCGAGCGTGCCGAGCTGACGCGCCTGCAATCGGCGCGCCGTCCGCTCACCGGCGATACGTCCGACTACTTCCGCCGGCAACAAATCCTCCGCGGCGCGCGCGGAGCTGTACCAGAAATCGCGCTGCATCGCGCGGTCGTGTTCGCCGATCACCGCGCAATCAAGCTGATGATGCGAGCTGCGGTAGCCGCCGGAGAAACCATGGGAATTGGCGTAGACGAATTCCGACTCGCCCCGGGTGACGGTCGCGCCTTCGCTATTGGTCAACCGTTTGTCCACGCCAAGTGCTGCCGCCTCCGCTTCGCCGCCCAGCGCAATTGCCGCTTCGACCGTCAGGTCCCACGGGTGGTAGAGGTCGAGCTCCGGAAAGACGCGAGCGAGACGAGTGGGATCGGCGAGCCCGGCGCAATCGTCCTCGGCGGTAAACCGGGCGATCGCCAGCGCTTTGTCGACAGTCGCGCGAACGGAATCTTCCGAAAAATCAGCGGTGCTCGCATTGCCCCGGCGCTGTCCCACGTACACGGTGACGGCGATACCTTTGTCGCGGTTGTAGGCGATGGTTTCGACTTCACCGTGGCGCACGGTAACGCTCAGGCCAACGGCTTGCGAAACGTCGGTTTCGACCGCCGTCGCTCCGTGCCGCGTTGCCGTCTCGATAATCGCAGCGGCTACGCGTTCCAGCTCCTGCGTTGGCACCGGGTAACTATTGCGGGGTACGGCGTGAACGCGGTTGGCGGCGAGTGAGGATTGCGAAACAATCGATGATGCGGTCATCTAATGGCTTTGCGTGGGCGCAACACCTTGCGCTCTAAAAAGAGAGCGCCCGGCGCCGGTCTTCTTTCGGGTGGGTCGGTTATGATAGCAAACGACCCTTGATCCTCGATCGCGGCGACCATGGCCCGTCCCGACGAATTGCCAGGCACCGAGCCGGACTCCGCAGCTGCGTCCGCGCCTCCTTCAAAAACGCAGCGCAAACATGCGATGCACGCCTTGCAGGAATTGGGCGAATCGCTGGTTGCGCTGGATGCGCGCCACCTGCGCGAGCTTCCGCTTCCGGAACGCTTAAGCGACGCCATTGTGCAGGCGCGCCGCATCCGCGCGCATGAGGGACGCCGGCGGCAGATGCAATATATCGGCAAGCTGATGCGCGACGTCGATATCGTCCCGATAGAAGCAGCGCTCGAACGCTGGGCGAACGGACCGAAAGCGGAGAATGCGCAATTCGCCGCGATCGAACTCTGGCGCGACCGCCTGGTGCGCGAAGCCCTAGCGCTTGCAGAGTTCACCTCGGCCCACCCGCACGCCGATCGTCAGCGGCTGGCAACACTCATCGACGATGCGCGCGAAGAACGTGGGCGCGGCGGCCCGCCGCACCGCTATCGCGAACTCTTCCGCTACGTGAAAACGATCGTCGCCTCGGTCGACTCAGTTGAGTAGCAGCTGGCGGGCGTCTTTGACTTCTTGGCCGACCTCTGATGCCCGCTCCGCTCCTCATCGGTCTCGTCTCCATCTCCGATCGCGCCTCCGCCGGCGCGTACGAAGATAAGGGCCTGCCCGGACTCACGGCCTGGTTCACCGCCGCGCTCGCCTCAAAGTGGATGATGGAGCAGCGTCTGATCCCGGACGAACAGCCGGTGATCGAGCGCACGTTGATCGAGTTCATCGACATTGTCGGTTGCCAACTCGTCCTCCCGACGGGTGGCACTGGACCGGCACCGCGGGACGTCACGCCCGAAGCGACGCTCGCCATCGCGCACAAAGTGTTGCCCGGATTCGGCGAGCACATGCGGCAAGTCAGTCTGAAGTACGTGCCCACGGCGATCCTGTCACGGCAACTTGGAGTCGTACGCGGCCGTGCGCTCGTATTGAACCTTCCCGGACAACCGAAGGCGATCAAGGAGACACTGGATGGCGTCTTCCCTGCAGTGCCGTATTGCCTCGATCTGATCGGGGGTCCGTACGTCGAAACCAATGAGGAGGTGTGCCGCGCGTTTCGACCGAAGAGCGCACGTGAGCCTGGGAGCAGGGGCCCCGCGTAGCGGGGATGCGACCGCGGCGAATCGGGCCTCAAGGCCGACACGCAATGGGCGATTTACCATCGTACGCCATGGAGGCCGAGCGCGCTTCCGACTAATTCCTAGCGCAGCGTAAGATCGCCGTATGCCGAACGCGTCCATTCCACATCAGTTGACGCCGTACCCGAACCAGCCGCCGCCGTACACCGACCGCAACCTCTACGCCGACGACGTGCCTTTGCAGGAAGCGCTCGCGCGCGAAGGGGCGGCGTGGGCCGAGCAGTCGCTCGTCGCTTGGGGCGCAACCCTCGGTCGCACCGAAGTCCTCGCGCTGGGTGATGACGCCAACCGCCATCCACCCGAATTGCATACGCACGACGCGCGCGGCGAACGCATCGACGCGGTCGACTTCCACCCGGCCTGGCATGAGTTGATGCGACTTGCAACCGGCGCAGGCGAACATTGCGCGCCGTGGGTTGACGAGACACAAGGCGCGCACGTCGCGCGCGCTGCGATGTACATACTGCACGCACAGGTCGAGAACGGGACCCAGTGTCCGCTCACGATGACCTACGCGTGCGTGCCCGTGCTACGCCGTGCCGCCGTGTCGCTTCCGCTCCTCACCGAAACGTGGCTGCCGCGCATTTTGGCCCGCGATTACGACCCGCGTCCGCTGCCGGTCGCGGCCAAGAGCGCAGCATGCATCGGAATGGGCATGACCGAGCGCCAGGGAGGCTCCGACGTCCGGGCCAATCTCACTTGCGTTACGGCTACCTTTGATGACGGCGTGCGCCTCTCGGGCCACAAATGGTTCCTTTCGGCACCCCAATGCGATGCGCATCTGGTGCTGGCGCAAGAGAGCGCAGGCCTGTCGTGTTTTTTGTTGCCGCGCTACCTGCCCGACGGTGGCAAGAACGCCGTGCGCATCAACCGCTTGAAGGACAAGCTCGGCAATCGCTCCAACGCGTCGTCCGAGGTCGAGTTCGATGACGCCTTTGCGTGGCGGATCGGCGACCCGGGACGCGGGATTGCGACGATTCTGGAAATGGTCCAGCACACACGGCTCGATTGCGTTTTGGGAACGACGGGGATGATGCGGGCGGCGCTCGCGCGCGCGCTGCATCACGCGCAGCATCGCATCGCGTTCGGGCGACGGCTCCTCGAGCATTCGCTGATGGCGAATGTGCTCGCCGATCTCGCTCTCGAAGTCGAAGCGGCCACCGCGCTTTCGTTGCGGCTCGCGCGGGCGTTCGACGCTCCACCGGGGAGCGCCGATGCGGCGTTCGCGCGGCTCATCACGCCCGCGGCAAAATTCTGGTTGTGCAAACGCGGACCCTCGGTTGCCGCCGAGGCGATGGAAGCGCTGGGCGGCAACGGCTACGTCGAGGAATCGGCGCTGCCGCGGCTGTACCGTGAAATGCCCATCAACTCGATCTGGGAAGGCTCCGGCAATGTCATGTGCCTCGACGTTCTGCGCGCCGCTCGCCGCGAGCCGGATGCGCTGGCGGCGTTGCACGCGGAACTCGCCGCCGCCCGCGGCACGCACCGAGCGTACGACGACTTCATCAATGGATTGGAGCGCGCGGTAGGCGACCTCAAAGACGACGCCTGGGACGGCCGCCGGCTGGCACAATCGGTGGCGACGGCGTTACAGGCGTCGCTGCTGCTCCGCCATGCGCCCGCGGTCGTCGCCGGCGCGTTCTGCGCAACAAGGCTCGCGCCCGCGCTCTACGCCGGTGCGACGTTCGGCGCGCTGCCCTCCGGCACCGACGCGCGCGCGCTGCTCAACCGTGCGCTGGTTGCCGGGTAAAAGTGAGCTCCTCCCCACTCGCGATGCGCGCGGCCGGATCCTGCCCGTAGAACTGCGCAAGCTGCTGATAGACGGCGCGGTATTCTTCCCGCAGCAACGTTGGGGCGGCGAAAAATACTTCGGACAGAACCGCAAAGAATTCACCTGGGCTCTCCGCCGCATACGGATCGATAGCGGTGAACTCGCCCCGGTCGACGCGGTCGCAAAAATCATCGAACGCGGCGGTCAACGTTTTCGTCCAGAGTTCCGCTGACATCGCCGCAGGCAACGGTGGACGGCCGTTCGCGTCGCCGTTCCCCATATCGATCTTGTGCGCAAATTCGTGAATCGCGAGGTTCATTCCAGATTCGCGATAATCGCGGCTTGCCTCGATATCGGCCCACGACAGCACCACGGGTCCGCCCTCCATCGCCTCACCGGCCATTGGATCACTGTTCCGGTGCACGACACCCGCTTCGTCCTCCCATTCCCAATTCGGCACGAATTCGCCGGGATAGACGACGACGTTTTCCCAGCCGTCATACAACGCGAAGTCGAGATTCAAGATCAACGCGCACGCCTGCAATGCAATCACGACTCGTTGTACCGGCGTAACCTCGTGACCGTTCGCTCCGACGATGCTTTTCGCGTCGAGAAACAGCACGACTTTTTCGCGCAGGCGCGCGCGTTCGTCGCCGGTGTACATCGCGAGAAACGGCAGCGCGGACAGCGCCTCCCGCCACAACGGCTCGGGAATAGCCTGCGCCTTCAACACGCGTTGCGCACGCCAGCGGCGAAGAGCGTCGAACATGCGACGTCAGTGACGAGACCTCAACGTGCGCCGGGCGGTGAGTCGCCGTCGGCCTCGTGCCTCGGCGATCCGGTCAAACTCTTGATCGCTTCCGGTTCGGGCATCGATTCCACGTTGCGTAGTTGCTTGACGATCGCGCGACTGCGCACGCCGGCATCGTCAATGGTCCTGCTGGCCTGGTCGAGTTTTTCTTTGGTCCTCGCGAGAACGTCACCGAACTTGCCGAACTCCGCCTTGACGGCACTCAAGACCTTCCAGACTTCACTTCCACGCTGCTCTATCGCGAGCGTACGAAACCCCATTTGCAGGCTGTTCAGAAGCGCAGCCAGGTTCATCGGTCCCGTCAGCAAGACGCGATATTCGCGTTGCAGCGCCTCTGCGAAGCCGGGCCGCGCCATCATCTCGGCGTAGAGCCCTTCCGTGGGCACGAACAGAATCGCGAAATCCGTCGTGTACGGCGGTTCGACGTACGCCTCGCGGATAGCCCTGGCCTGAACGCGCAGCACGTCCGCCAACGTGCGACGTGCCTGATCTGCACCGGCAACATCTGCCGCCGCGAGCGCGTCCTGCAAACGCTGCCAGTGATCGAGCGGGAACTTGGCATCGATCGGCAACCAGCACGGGCGCTCGTCGTCGGTTTTACCGGGCAACCGCACGGCGAATTCCACGCGTCTTCCCGATCCCGGCCGCGTTTCCACGTTGGTGCCAAATTGTTGCGGCGTCAGCATCTCGGCCAGCAGTGCCGCAAGCTGCACCTCGCCCCATCCGCCTCGCGTCTTGACGTTGCCGAGAACGCGTTTCAAGTCGCCGACGCCGACCGCCAGCGTTTGCATTTCGCCCAAACCCTTGTGCACCTGATCAAGGCGGTCGGAGACGAGCTTGAACGACTCGCCCAGGCGCTGCTCCAAGGTGGACTGCAATTTCTCGTCGACGGTCGCGCGCATCTGCTCGAGTTTGGCGGTATTGTCCTGGCGCAGCGTTTCGAGCTTCTGCTCGACAATCAACCGCAGCGCGTCCAGGCGCTGTTCGTTGGAGGTCGTCAGCTTGTCCAACTGTTCGGCAAAGCCGTGCAACTGCCGCTGCTGCAAGCCGGCCATATCGATGAGTTGCTGTTGCATCGTTTCGCGGAAGGTGCCGATCGCGTTGCTTAACTCCGCGCGCAACGCCGTCGCGCCGATCGTGCTTTCGTTGCGCGCATTGGTAAGATCCTGCCGGATATCCGACTCGGCATGCGCCGTTTGCGCCGCGATCGCGTCGAGCTTGGCTTTCATCTCGCCGGCATCGCGCGTCGCCGCCGACGCCCCACCTTCCAACGCTCTGGACACCGCAGACAAACGCACGAGCGTTGCCAGCGCCAGCAGCCCGACGACCGCCATCGCAAGCAGAAGCACGATAGTCATCATTACGGGTTGTTCCATAGCACCCGAGCCTTAGTTTAGATTAGGCCGTCAACGCGAGCGTCGCGAATGACGGCAGCCAATGCTTGCTCATATAGTCGTTGGTCGAGAGTCCCACTGCTCCAGCAGCGACATGAGCGGATGCCGCCTCGTTGAGTATCGGAATTCGCGCATCACCAGCCGGCAACGCGCCGGCGATTGCGCGCCAACACCATGCTCTGGAAAAATTGAGTCCGTCAAGATGTACGGTAAACGGGTCGGTACGATCGGAAACCGCAGCAGGCACGAACAGCGACGCGGGTTCGCGCGCCGGGATGCCCGGTAGAAATGCACGCAGCCATTCCGCGAAGTCGCCGGCCGGCAGCACGCGGCAGACAAGCTGCGCTTCGATGAGCGCCGGCGACAAAAAATCCGAACCGGAAGGCTCCCACGCGGCGGGCGCGTCCCGATCGTTCAGGTACCAGGCTCGCGTGCGTTCGATGCATAGCGCTTCGAGTTCCGCCATTCCGATCGCTCGTGCGTATTCGAACGCAAACTGCAGGCCGAACGCGCTGTTCGGATGGATTCCCATGCGCAGCGGATAGGTCTCTTGCGGCAGGTAGTCAAGGTAGCGCTGCACGAACGTACGCGCCAGCGGATCGAGCACCCGGGACCACCGGCGCGCGTCGGGGTCGGCGGCGCGCTGCAACTCGTGCGCAAGTTCGAGCAGCCACGCCCAGCCATACGTGCGTTCGAACGCGCGCGCTTCGGGTCGCGCGAGATACGCGCATTCGCCCGCTATCGTGTCCGGCGTGAGATGGCGGTCGAACACCGCTGCAATGGCCGCCCGTTGCGACAGCGCCGGAAACAGGCGCCGCAGTCTCGCGAGCAGCCAGTGCATGTGCACGCACGAGTGCCAATCGAAGCTGCCGTAGAACGCAGGATGCAGCGCGCGCGGCGTCTGCACGTCGTGCGCGCCGCCCATCACGTGATCGAGCTTATTCGGATATTCACGCTCGACGTTAGCGAGCGCCACGTCGGCAGAGCGAGCCGCATGCGCGGCGGAAAGCGTCGGATAAGGTGAGCCGACGGGCAGCTCCGAATCGGGAGCCGGAATGGTCACGCCGCTCTCTCGTTGCGCGCAAGAACGTCCGTTACTTTCGGGATTGTCATCTTAATGATGCCACTAAACCGTTTTGTGGCACATATATCAGCGCCCGAGCCCTTCCCATCACCCATGGCCGCAGATTGTGGCGACCTTCGCGCCTCTCCTGGGAGCTGCGATACAGCGTTGCGCTAGCTACGCCGCTTCGCGACTTGCGCGCTTTCTTTCGTGTCCTTGCAGGTAACGCTTGCGGATGCGGATCGACCGCGGCGTGACTTCGACCAGCTCGTCGTCGGCAATGAACTCGACCGCATACTCGAGCGACAATTGGATTGGCGGTACCAGGCGCACCGCTTCGTCGGTGCCCGACGCGCGAACGTTGGTAAGCTGCTTGCCCTTGATCGGGTTGACGATGAGATCGTTGTCCCGGCTGTGGATGCCGATGACCATGCCCTCGTAGAGCTTTTCACCCGGCGAGACGAACATCCGCCCGCGCTCCTGCAGTTTCCACAGCG
>JBPCLS010000214.1:0-3815 GCA_051003055.1 Casimicrobiaceae bacterium | reverse complement strand
CGCTTGGATGGCGCTTGGCGGACTTGTTGTCATGTGGCCGCAAGCGGAGAAGCACAGGGTTCGCGCGACAAGCACCGCGACCGTGCGGCAGCCCACCCGCGAGCGGTTGCCTGACCTGGTGCGCGCGTGAGGGCGTTCACCAGGCGTGACTTCCTGCGCGCGACTGCGGTCGCCGCCGCGGGAACGATGTTCGATTCGCGGAGTACGGGTGCGGCCCAGGTGCAAACCATGTCGGGACCGATGGCGCAGGATGCATATCGTCCTGTCGCTCTGCGCGCTAAGACCGGCGCGCGTCCGTCAATGACGGCCGCCGAGCGCGATGACCTGGAGCAGCAGATCAAGTGCCAGTGTGGATGCGTGCTCGAGGTGTTCACCTGCCGCACCACTGATTTTTCCTGCGGTGTCTCTCCAGCGATGCACTCCGATGTAATGGCACTGGTGGACGGCGGATACGAGAATCAGGAGATCCTCAACGCGTTCCAGGCGGTGTACGGCGAGGCGGTGCTCATGGCCCCGGTGAAGAGCGGTTTTAACCTGCTCGGCTACACAATGCCTTTCATAGCGCTTGCCGGCGGATCACTTCTTGTCGGCGCGCTGATTCGCCGCTGGAAGCGTCCGAATTCAGAGCCGGTGCTCGCCGGCGCACTGGTTGTCGACGCGACACCCGCCGAGCTCGAGCAGATCGATGCTGCAGTACGGGCGGAGCGATGATGCCACTGCTCGTAGGAACATTGCTGGCGGTCGCATCTCTCTGCTTTGTGCTGTGGCCGCTTTTCCGCGGCGACGCGGCGCTGGTTCCGAACAGAGTCACCGCGCGCCCGCAGAGTCCGGCGGTCGATGCCCTGCGTGATCTGGAGTTCGATCACGAGACGGGCAAAGTTTCTGACCAGGACTACGGAGTTCTCAAGGCTCGTTACACCGAGCAGGCGCTGGCGGTAATCCGGGCGGGCGACCGTTCCGTTTGCGCGGGTTGCGGCCCGCGACCCGAAACGGACGCCCATTTCTGCTCCAGTTGCTGCGCCCCACTGCTCAGTTAGGCCTCTCGCGCTCGGCGTTGGTGAGCAGAAAGACCGGGATGCTGAACACGAGTCCACCTAACAAGCTCAAACCGACGAACGATTGCCAGCCGTGCCTGAATCGACCGCTTCGGGCGATCGCCCACGCTAAAAGAGCCATCGCGATCATCGCGTCGACGAGGAGCGAAAGCGTGACCGGGTGTCGCATCGCCGCCATGAACTCGGCGCGCCGAGCCAGCCCGTAATAAACGAAAACCGCGTTTGGGCCGAGCATGCCGAACGCGGCTATGGCGGTCAGGGAAGCTCGCTCTGCTCTCGAAAGCGTCATTGCGGTTGGTTGAGTTGTCTCGAAAATTACCTAAGCCGTACTGGCCTGCGCTGTTCGGAATCTTGACCCCGAGTCGCGTTCGCGCCACTATGACATCACACCTGCAGCAACGCGCCGCCGCCGGAGGACGCTTTGTCACACCCACAACGAGTTGGGCCTGATCGGAAACCGGCTGCGGCCAAAGCGGCTGATCCGGGAATCGACAAGACCTGGGCCGTGCTGGATTTCGTTTTCGGCTCATCCGACGAACGCTCATACGACATCACGCTCTGGGACGGGAGCGTTCGGCGCGGAAAGGGTGGGCGGCAGTCCGAGTTTGCGATGCACATCACCCGGCGCGGCGCGCTACGGCGCATGCTGCTGCCGCCGTCGGAGCTGTCGCTCGTCGAAGCGTTCATCTCGGGCGATGTCGAGATCGATGGCAGTCTCGAGGCGGCTATGGGATTGACCGACGCAGTCGGCAAACGGATTCAGTCCGCGGGTGGCTTCGCAAAGCTGATTCCGCAGGTGATGACACTTCCCGCCGACGACGAAAGCCCGGATGTGGAAGCGAGCCGCTATCAGCGCGGACTCAAGCTGCTCAAGTCGAAAGCAAGGAAGAGCACGGAATCGGAGATCCGCTTTCACTACGACGTCGGCAACGACTTCTACGCTCTGTGGCTCGACGAGCGGATGCTCTACACTTGCGCATACTATAGGAAGCCTTCAGACGACCTCGCCACGGCGCAGGTCAACAAGCTCGACCACATCTGCCGCAAGCTCCGCCTCCAGCCTGGCGAGAAGATGCTCGACATCGGCTGCGGCTGGGGCGGACTCATCATGCACGCGGTCGAACACTACGGGGTCGAGGGACTGGGCATCACGCTGAGCGCGGCACAGGCGGAGTGGGCGCAGAAGGTGATCGCGAAAAGGGGATTGGTCGGCAGGTGCAGGGTCGAGGTGATGGATTTCCGCGATCTTCCCCCTGACGCGCGCTTCGATAAGGCCAGCTCCGTGGGAGTGACGGAGCACGTCCCCGAAGACCAGCAACCCGCGTATTTCGCTCGCGTCCACCAGGCGCTGCGCCCGGGCGGACTTTTTCTCAACCATTGTGAGGTGAGCAACACCGCTGCGCGCCGCACGTATACGGCCGGCGAGAAATTCAGCCGCTGGCTCTGGAAGCGCGATCAGTTCATCGACAAGTACGTCTTCCCGGATGCGAAGCTCGTCGCACTCGGCAGCGTGATCAGGAGCGCCGAGCGCTGCGGATTCGAGACGCGCGACGTCGAGAGTCTGCGCGAGCATTACGCGATGACGCTGCGCATGTGGGTCCGGGGGCTGGAGCGCCGCAAGGCCGACGCGATCAAGCTCGTGGGCGAGCGCACGTACCGCGTCTGGCGGCTGTACATGTCCGCGGCCGCCTACAACTTCCATCACGGCGGCCTCAACATCGTGCAGACGCTGCTCTCGAAAGCCGAGTCCGACGGGCCTTCAGGCCTGCCATTGACACGAGAAGATCTGTATCGCCCCTGATCGGTCCGCGAACCAATACATATGAGGGGGTTTTCAATGCAAGCAGCCGGACTCGCCGGACGTGTCACCATGTCCCTGTTTCTCCTGTTGCCAATGGCTTGTAGCAGCGACGGAGACAGAATAAAGCCGGTGGACACAGTCGCAACCATCGATGATGCCGTCCAGGGTGGAAATGCAGCGAATGTTGCGTTTAGCGGCACCGACATCGATGCGTTCATCACGGCGCTGGGGAAGGAGACCGAAATTCTGCGCTCCGGGCAGGAGCGGCAGCGCACTGCGTCCACCCCGCAGCAGGGGTTGGACGCTATGCAGGCGATGGGCGAGGACGCGCGCATTCCCGAAGCAGCGCGCGCCGCCGGTCTTTCCGTTGACCGCTACCGCGCCATTCGCTCGGCCGTCATGCCCATTCTGGAGACGATGGATTTTCAAGGACGCATGAAAGGTCCGATGACGATGGACACGACTCGCGTCGGGGAGGACGTCAAGGCGCGCCTTCGCGGGGACGCGATGGCTTCGCTGCCGGCGGAGTCACGCGACGCGCTGACAGCCCGGCTTTCCCGCATCGAGGCGATCTGGGGCGATTTCGCCGTGCTGCGCACCCAGGGCGGATAGCCGGAACGGGCGGACTACCTGTTGAGGTAGCGTCGGACGATCTTGCTGGTGTGCACCCGTGCGTGAAGCCGGTGCAAAGTCTGGTATAGCCCCGACTGCCGAGCCGGAGCTAGCGCTCCAGCTCTTTCATCCGCTTGATCGCCACCTGGATCGGAATGAACGTCGCTGCCAGGCAGATCAAGGCGGCCAGCGAGAACCCGATCCACAGCTCTGCGACGTTTGGCTGGATCTTGAGCAGATTAGCGCCAGCGTACCGGTAGACGGGCCGCGCCTCGACGATGATGATCGTGCCGATGAGGGCGATCGATGCCATCATCAGAATCAGCCCGCCGAACGACGTCGGTATC
>JBPCLS010000213.1:0-9239 GCA_051003055.1 Casimicrobiaceae bacterium | reverse complement strand
GCGCGGCGGCAAGGGAATCGACACCAGCATGGGCTTCACGCCCACGGCAGGCGTGCCGATGGGCACCCGCTCCGGCGATCTGGATCCGGGACTCATCTGGTACCTGGCGCACACCGAGCAGATGACGGCAGAAGCGTTTCAGCACATGGTCAACCACCAGTCGGGAATGCTCGGAGTCTCGGAAACCAGCTCCGACCTCCGCGATCTGTTGGGGCGCGAAGCGGAGGATGTTCGCGCCGCCGAAGCCGTTGCGCTCTTTTGCTATCAGGTCAAAAAATGCATCGGCGCGTTTGCCGCTGCGCTGGGCGGGCTCAACACGCTCGTTTTTAGCGGCGGCATCGGCGAGAACGCGCCGGTGATTCGTGCGCGCATCTGCGCGGACCTCGAATTTCTGGGGATCCGCTTGGACGGAGGAAGAAACCAACGCAACTCGCCACTGATTTCAGCCGATGCCGCTGGCGTCCAAGTACGTGTCATTGCCACCGACGAAGAGATCATGATCGCGAAGGCGTTCGGCCGCTTGTTGCATTACTCTTAGGGCCGGTCCCGCTACGACGAATCTCAAGCAACTCTTCGTGGGCCGCGTATCCGCTCCGCAACAATTCTATCAATTGGTTAACGCGATTACTTAAAGTAAACTATTAACAATTGAACAGTTACTCCGCGGGCTCCGGTTCGAATTTCAGCGCCGCCGAATTCATGCAATAGCGCAGTCCGGTCGGCGCAGGCCCATCGGGAAAAACGTGTCCAAGGTGCGCGTCGCACGCTGCGCACACGACCTCGGTGCGGCGCATGAAGAACGCGGAATCGTCCTCTTCCCGCACGTTGTCGGCGGCCACCGGCGCATAAAACGACGGCCAGCCGGTACCCGAATCGAATTTGGTCTCTGAAGCGAACAGCGGCGTGCCGCAACCAATGCAGCGGTACATCCCGCTCGCGTGATTGTCGTTATATTCGCCGGAGAAAGCGGGCTCGGTGCCTTTCTTGCGCGTCACGCGGTACTGCTCCGGTGTGAGCTGCTTTCGCCATTCGGCTTCGGGCTTGTGTATTTTTTCGACCATGATGTGAGCTCTCGTTTCGGAGAAATCGACGGGAAGTTCGGCGTCATGCACGGCAGAGCCGATTTTCCCTTGCGCTATAGTGTGAGCTTAACTGCTTTTCTCACGTGTCCTTAGAAACCGCTCCTGCCGGCTCGTTCCGCCATGACGTGCGCGTCATCGGCCTGATCAGCGTCGCACACGGCTTTTCCCACTTTTTTCAGCTCGCGCTGCCGCCGCTGTGTCCGTTGCTGCGAGCGGAATTCGACGTGTCGTGGACTTTGCGCGGGCTTCTGGTCGGCGTGTTCTACGCGGCGAGCGGCGTGACGCAGTTCACCTCCGGCTTTGTCGTCGATCGCATCGGCGCCAAAGGTGTTTTGCTGTCGGGGCTCTCGTTGCTGGCTGGGGGGACGGTTCTGGCGGCGCTTACACCCGGCGTGTATTGGCTGTTCCCGATCGTCGCGCTGATGGGGGTCGGCAACGGTGTGTTTCATCCGGCCGATTTTGCGATCTTGAACGCCAACATCGCGGCGCGGCGTTTGGGTTACGCGTATTCAATGCACGGCGTCGGCGGCAACCTGGGGTACGCGTTGGCGCCGATTGTAGGGTTCGCGTTGGCTACAGCGTTTGGCTGGCGGGCGGCGCTCGCGACGATGGGCGTGCTGGGCTTGCTGGCCGTGGGCGTCTTCGCGACGCAACGCCACATGCTGACTTCGCTGCGCGCGCCCGATGCGCATGAGCATACGTTGAAGGGCAGCTTCGCGTTGTTCGCGCAGCCGGCGATTGCGCTGTGTTTTGCGTATTTCATCGTGCAGACCACCGCTTCCGTCGGCCTGCAGACGTTTCTCCCGGCAGGGTTGAATACCGGCCTCGCGGTGCCGCTGGTGCTGGCCACGTCCGCGGTGACCGCCTATCTACTGGGCGGCACCATCGGCATTCTGGCCGGCGGCTTCCTCGCGGCGCGCACCACGCGCCACGACCGCGTGGCCACGACCGGCTTGCTCGCCGGCGCGGCGCTCCTGACTCTGGTTGCGTGGGGCGGCGTTCCGATCCCGATGATCGTTCCGCTGTTCGCGCTCGTCGGCTTTGCGTTGGGCACGACGGGTCCGTCGCGCGATCTGATCGTGCGCAATGCCACGCCCAAGGGGGCGGCGGGTCGCGTCTACGGTTTCGTGTATTCGGGCCTCGATCTGGGCGCGATGCTCGGCCCCGTGTGGTTCGGTCTGATGCTCGATCACCAGATGGGGCGCGAAATGTTCTACGCCGTCGCCGCGCTGCTCGTCGTCGCCGTCGGTACGGTGATGCGAGTACGCCGGGCGGTCGGGGCGCGCTGAAGCGTTGTTTCGGAGCGGGAAGCGACAGCAACGAATCGGCGCGGCGTTCGCCGCAAGTGAAAAGGAGAGACGATGGAGCTCGGCATTGCCGGACGGCGCGCGCTGGTATGTGCGGCGAGCAAGGGGCTGGGGCGCGGCTGCGCCGAAGCGTTGGCGCGCGAGGGCGTGCAGGTGACCATTGTCGCCCGCACCGAAGCCTACGTGCGCCGGGCTGCGCAGGAAATCGGCACGATCGCCGGATGCAGTGTGGCGTGGGTCGCGTCCGATATCACGACGCCGGAAGGCCGTACTGCCGCGCTCGCCGCGTGTCCGCAACCCGACATTCTGATCAACAACGCGGGCGGGCCACCCACGGGCGATTTTCGCGACTGGGATCGCGCCACATGGATCCGCGCGCTCGATGCCAACATGTTGACCCCGATCGAGCTGATCCGGGCCACCGTCGACGGCATGATCGAGCGCAAGTTCGGGCGGATTGTCAATATCACATCGTCGGCGGTCAAGGCGCCGATCGACATTCTCGGACTCTCCAACGGCGCGCGGTCCGGGCTGACCGGGTTCGTCGCGGGCCTCGCGCGCAAGATCGCGCGCCACAATGTCACCATCAACAACCTGTTGCCCGGCTCATTCGAGACCGATCGTCTGCGTGCAAACATGGAAACGCGCGCCAAGGCGGCCGGCCGTCCTGTCGCCGATGTCACCAACGATGCGCGCAATGCGAATCCGGCCAGCCGTTTCGGCACGCCCGCGGAGTTCGGTGCCGCGTGCGCGTTCTTGTGTAGCGTCCACGCGGGCTACATCGTCGGTCAGAATTTATTGCTGGACGGCGGCGGATACCCGGGAACGTTCTGACGAGCTTGATAACGAGATGGCGATGATCGACCTCTATTACTGGACCACACCCAACGGCCACAAGCTCACGATCTTCCTCGAAGAAGCGGCGCTCGCGTACACGTTGCGGCCGATCAACATCTCGAAGGGCGATCAGTTCGCTCCGGCGTTTCTCGCGATTGCGCCGAACAACCGCATTCCCGCGATCGTCGATCACCAGCCGGCCGATGGCGGCGCTCCGCTTCCTATGTTCGAGTCGGGCGCGATTCTCTACTATCTCGCCGACAAGATCGACCGCTTCATCCCCAAACAGGAACGCACGCGTTGGGATTGCCTGCAGTGGTTGTTTTGGCAGATGGCAGGCTTAGGACCGATGGCGGGACAGAATCACCATTTTGCGTTGTACGCTCCGGAGAAACTTCCCTACGCGATCGATCGGTACGTGAAAGAAACCGGGCGTCTGTACGGCGTGCTCAACAAGCGCCTGGCTGACCGGGCATTCATCGCGGGCGAGTATTCGATCGCGGATATGGCGAGCTACCCGTGGGTACTGCCGGAGCGCCAGGGCCAGGACATGGCGGACTTTCCCCATTTGCAAAGGTGGAAAGACACCATCGCCGTGCGGCCGGCGGTGCAGCGAGCGTATGAGATTGCCAAGGAAATCAACACCCAGCCGTCGATTTCCGATGACAAGTCGCGGCAGGTGCTGTTCGGGCAGGACAAGACAACCGTTCGATAACGTTTTACCGCATCGCAAGCGTGGGCCACGCATCCTTCTTGGCGCGCGCGACGCTGCGAAAGCGGGTGCTGTCGTGCGGTTCGACGATAACCGCTTCGCCTTCGCGTGGGCTGCCCGCTTGGCGGTCTGCGGACGATTGAAGCATCCTGCGAAAGAAAGGCCGGTCAGGGGGCGCGACCGGCCTTTTTGGAAGAATGCTTTCGGCCGCCGGCTTACTTTTTCGCCGGCTCGCCGGTCTTCGGCATGCTGTCTTTCTTCATCATTTCGGCGCACATGGCGTCCTTTTTCATCATCGCGTCGTCCTTCGTCATGCCTTCCTTCTTCGCCATGGCCATGTGATCTTTGCACTCCTGCATGGTCATCTTCATCATGCCGTCCTTGGCCATGGCATCCTTCTTGGCGTCCTGGGCAGCGGCGCCAGCCGCCAACGTCAGGCAGGCGCACATCACGGCGGTTGAGAGGGTCTTCATTCGAGGTCTCCTGTGTATGTAGGTTGCGGCCCACCCCGCTCACCGTATTCCGAATGCGTGGTGCCCGGCGAGGCGCGGGAAAGGTTAAGCCACGTCATGTCGGCGTACGGCGCATATCCTTATAGCCTGCCGTCATGATGTGGGGTGGACTCTAGGCCAAGCCATCGGCGGCGCGTATCGGACATCAGCCACCCGACGTGTAGGACAAGAGCACTCTCGACCGGCGAAGTTACCGAGCAACGCGCCAGCCGGTCGCTGCGTTTCAGCGGCGTGAGCGAAGCGGCACGCGAACGGCGTCCTGCGCGTACGGTTGCCCGATGAATGGCAGACTTACCCCATTTGCAAAGGTGGAAAGACACAATCGCCGCGCGGCTGTCGGTGGAGCGGGCGTAAGCGATTGCCAAGGAAGTCAACACACCCGTCGATTTCCGATGACAAGTCGCGGCAGGTGCCGTTCGGTCAGGACAAGACAACCATTCGTTAACGTCCTAGCGCTGCGCGAGGTCGAGCCACGCATCCTTTTTCACGCGCGCGACGATGCGAAAACGGGCGCCGTCCTGCGGTTCGACGATGGCCGCTTCGCCTTCGGCAAGATAGGGCGGCCCGGTGACCGCGAAGAACGGATTGCCGTGACTCGAAATGGCCGTATTGGTGTTGCTGGTGATCCGAGTCGCTAGAAGGCCCCGCAGTTCCGCGTAGCGATCGGCAGCGTCCGGCCGCGCCGGACCCCCACGGACCGCGTGCGAGACTTGCGGTTCGCCGAAAGCCAGCCGCGCCGTTTCCACCGTTCGACAAAACGGGCCCGCCAATACCGCTCCGACCCGTACGCGCAATTTGCGCAGCGACGAACCGATCGCACGCGCTTCGGCGCGTCCCTGGTCGGTCAAGTTGCGCTGCTTCGTGCAGTCGGCGAAGCTCGTCATCGTCTCGTCGTTCTGGCCGAAATCGGTCGAGGTGTGGCGCAGGTAAATCACGTAGCCGCCTTTGCGCAGCGCGTCCAGTAACGCCCGCCCTTCGAGTACAGGTTTCCATTCGGGAACGGGTGCCGGTGCCACTTGCCCGGTCGCGGGAGCCGCTGGCACAGGTGCGGGAGCCGCGGGCGCGGGCGCGGGAGCGACCTGCGCGGTCGCCAGCATGCTGGGCACCAGACAGAGAACGCACGCCCACAGGCGCAGCCGGCGCAGCATCGCGAATTTCGTCGACGGGTGGACTCGCAAGGCGCGGAATTCGCGGGCCATCTACAAGGTCGGAACCAGCGGAATCGCGTTGCGGGAAAGCGGCGGCGGCGACGTGTCGATCGCACCTTCCAGCGCGGCATCGACGTCGAAGCCGATGTCACCGTCGGGTTCAGGCCGGCCGGTCGCGCGCACCGCCGCGAAATCGTGCAAGGTACGGTCGAGCAAATGCGTCGGCACGACGTTCGCCATCGCTTTCGCAATCGAGTTGATGCGGCCTGGGTGTTTCTTCTCCCATTCGTGCAGCATCTGGGTCACCTGCTTGCGTTGCAGATTTTCCTGCGACCCGCACAACGTGCACGGAATGATCGGAAACTGCATGAGGTTGGCGTACCGCGCGAGATCGCGTTCGCGCACGTACGCCAGCGGCCGGATCACCACGTGACGGCCGTCGTCGGACACGAGCTTCGGCGGCATCGTCTTCAAATGTCCGCCAAAGAAGGGGTTCAAAAATAGTGTCGCGAGCAAATCGTCCTGATGATGGCCAAGGGCGATCTTCGTTGCGCCGAGTTCGCTGGCCACCCGATACAGCACGCCGCGCCGCAGCCGCGAGCAGAGCGAGCACATGGTTGCGCCTTCCGGGATGACGCGCTTGACGACGCTGTACGTATCCTGTTCGGCGATGTGGAACGGCACTTGGCGCGAGCTTAAGTACCGTGGCAACACGTCGGCGGGAAAGCCCGGCTGCTTCTGGTCCAGATTGACCGCGATCAAGTCGAACGGAATGGGCGTGCGTGCTTTGCGCGCCAACACGAGTTCGAGCAGGCCGTAGCTGTCCTTGCCTCCGGAAACGCACACCATCACCCGATCGCTGGCGTCGATCATCGCGTAGTCGGCGATCGCCTGTCCGACCTGCCGGCGCAGCCGGCGCTGCAATTTGTTCGCTTCGAATGCCGCCTTGCGCGGATCGCACACCGGCGTCGGTGCTGGTGTCAGAGGTTGCGCCGGCGGAGCAGGCGCAGCGGAGGTCACGCGCGAATTTTCCATCGGGCGATTTTACCCGAGCGCGCCCGCACGAGGCGGGGTTGCGCGGAGGGGTGGTAGCATTTGAGACGGCAGCGCAAGTAGCGGCGACAAGCGCTGCCTTTAACCTCGTAATCCATGCCACCACGCGTTTCGAGCCACTTCGACGGCGGCGCGATTGATGTCGTCGACGCGAGCCGCTGCGATGACCTCAAGGTCGCGCTGCGTGCGGACTCGCACGCCGACTTTCGCCAGTGGTTCTACTTCCGCTTGCAAGGCGCCGCGCGGCAGGTGACGCGTATCCGGTTCGTGAATGCAGCGGAGGCGACGTATGTCGAGGGTTGGCGCGGCTATCGCGTGGTGGCCTCGTACGATCGCCGCGCCTGGTTTCGGGCACCGACGATGTTCGACGGCAAAGAGCTCGTCATCGAGCACACGCCCGAGCGCGACAGCATTTATTACGCGTACTTCGAACCTTATTCGTGGGAACGGCATCTGGACCTTCTCGGCCGCGCCGATGGGTCGCCGCGGGCCAAAGTGTCCGATCTCGTGCCGTCGGTGGAAGGGCGCGACCTGAATCTTGTCACCGTTGGCGAACCCGCGCCCGGCAAGAAGGCGCTTTGGGTGATTGCCCGCCAGCATCCGGGCGAAACGATGGCCGAGTGGTTTGTCGAAGGTATGCTCGAGCGTCTGCTGGACACCGAGGATCCGGTCGCCCGCCGCTTGCTCGAGCGCGCGGTCGTGCGCATCGTTCCCAACATGAATCCGGACGGCAGTGTCCGCGGCAACCTGCGCACCAACGCGACCGGCGCCAATCTGAACCGCGAATGGATGGCGCCGTCGCGTGATCGTAGTCCGGAAGTCTTCGGCGTCCGCGCCGCGATGCAAGCTACCGGCGTCGACGCATTTCTCGACGTCCATGGCGATGAAGGGCTCCCGTATGTGTTCGTCGACGGCAACGAGCGGCTGCCCGCGTATTCGCCACGGATGCAGGCGTTGGAGCTGCGTTTCGCCGAGAGTCTCAAGTTCGCCAATCCGGATTTCCAGACGACGCATGGCTATCCGTCGGACAAGGAGACCAAGGCGAACCTGACGATTGCGTCGAAATGGGTGGGCCAAACGTACGGCGGGCTGGCGCTAACCCTCGAGATGCCATTCAAGGACAATGCCGATCTGCCGGATGCCGATTTTGGCTGGAGCGGCGCCCGCTCGCAGCGGCTGGGTGCCGACACAGTCACGGCGCTCTACGGCATCGTGCCGTCGCTGTAGCCCTGCGGCGCTGCGCAGGTACCCGCCGGTGCGGGGTTACGTCGTAGACTAAAGAGAGAAGTCCACCCGTTCGGGCACCGACCATTGAGGGAGAAACTCTTGCAGACGATACTGATCGCGAATCCCAAAGGAGGCAGCGGCAAGACCACACTTGCCACTAACATCGCGGGTTGGCTCGCGGGCAAGCGGCAGCAGGTTGCGCTGGCCGATGCCGATCCGCAGCAGTCGGCGAATCAATGGCTGGCGCGGCGGCCGCCGTTATTCCCGCCGATCGCCAAATTCGGCGACGATGCGGCGACCAAGGGAGCGAAGGACGCCGCGCCGCAGTGGTTGGTTTTCGACAGCGCCGCCGGTCTGCACAGCGACACGCTGCGCGAGTCGATGAAGCGAGCCGACATGATGCTGGTGCCCATTTCGCCGTCCGCGTTCGACTTTGCCGCGACCGATCGTTTCCTGCGGACGATCGCCGAGTACCCCTCGGTGAAGCAGGGGCGAGTCGCGCTCGCGCTGGTCGGCATGCGCGTCGACGCGCGGACTCGCGCGGCAGTTGAGCTCGACGAGTACCTGAAGAACGTGAATTTTCCGGTCCCTACGCACCTGCGCGACGCCCAGATTTACGTTCACTGCGCGCGCGACGGCTTGTCCGTGTTCGATTTGCCGCGCTCGCGTGCGGAAGCCGACTGGGAGCAATGGAAGCCGCTGACGCGCTGGATCGCGCGGCATGCGACGACCGCCCAATCGAGGTGACTACAGCTTAATCCGTTACTTCTTTGCGGCTTCCTTCGCCGCGCCGACAGCGTTTTCGGCCGCGGCTTTGGACGCAGCGGCTGAATCTTTCGCCGCATCGGCCGCTCGCGTTGCGGCGTCCTTGCTGGCATCCGCAGCGGCCTTGGTCGCGTCCTGTGCCTTCATCGCGGCATCGTTTGCCGTTGATTTCGCCGCTTCGGCTGCGCGTGCCGCCGCGTCCCGGGACGCCTGCGCGGCCTGCTCGGACGATCTCTTCGCGGCTTCTGCATCGGACTTCGCCTTGTTATCACAGGCGGGAAGCAGGGTTGCCAGCGCGAGCGCGGTCAGCGTGGCGAGGATACGAGTTTTCATTTTTAGCTCCGGAGAAGGAATGGTTTTGCTACGCGGCCATTGCAACCAGGTCGCGCAGTACGAACGGCAGGATGCCGCCGCTCTGGTAGTAATCGACTGCGATCGGCGTGTCGATGCGACACAGCACCCGAACGCTCTGCTGCGAGCCGTCCTTGCGCGTGATCATCAACGTCAGGTCCTGTTGCGGCCGGATGTCCTCCGGTACGGCGAGATCGAAAGTCTCTTCGCCGGAAATGCCTAACGATTGAGCGGTGTCGGCGCCT
>JBPCLS010000212.1:0-8759 GCA_051003055.1 Casimicrobiaceae bacterium | reverse complement strand
CGTCGAGCAGGTCGCCGTACAGCGCTTCGAACCCCAGTTGCTGCCACAACACAAAGGTGGTGTGCGGGACCACCGGGTAGATGATTCGCAGCAGCAGCGACAGCCCCTCACGCAACAGCGCGTTGCTGCCCCGCGCATCGACGGGCGCCGCTTCAAGCGTATTGAGCATCTTCATGCCGGCCGACACGACCGTGTTGTACTGGACCCGCTCGTAGTCGTGGTTCGCTTGCTTCAACGTAAGGTGCAGCTCGCGCCGCGCGGCCTTCACGGCGTCAGGCGCGTCCTGGAAATTGGTCGGACCGGCAGGCAGCCTAACGACGTCGGCGTGCAATTGCGCGAACGTCCACAGGCGTTTCAAAAAACGGTACGCGCCTTCGACACCTGCCGTTGACCACTCGAGCGTTGCCTCCGGGTGAGCTGCGAACATGACGAACAGCCGCCCGGCGTCCGCGCCGTATTGGTCGACGATGTCCTGCGGATCGACGCCATTGAGCTTCGACTTCCCCATCGCACCGACGCCGCCGTATTCGACCGGCTTTCCGTCGGCCCTCAAGTGCGCGCCGACGACCTGGCCCGAAGCGTCGTGGTCGATATCGACGGTGTCCGGCGCGAAGTACTCGACTCCTCCCTTGGCGTTGCGCCGCAGGTAAATGTGATTCAACACCATCCCTTGCGTCAAGAGGCGCGTGAACGGCTCGTCCATCTGCACCAGGCCCATGTCGCGCATCACTTTCGTCCAGAAGCGCGCGTACAAGAGATGCAGGATCGCATGCGTGATGCCGCCGATGTACTGATCCATCGGATTCCAGTAGTCGTTGCGGCGATCGACCATCGTTGCAGCGTCCGGGCACGCATAGCGCATGTAATACCAGGAAGAATCAACGAACGTGTCCATCGTGTCCGTTTCGCGCCGTGCCGGCTTGCCGCATCGCGGACAGGGTGCGTTCACGAAATCGGCGCGCTTGGCGAGGGGATTGCCGGTGCCGTCCGGCACGCAGTCCTGGGGCAGAACGACGGGCAGATCGGCTTCCGGTACCGGGACGTCGCCGCACGCATCGCAATGGATGATCGGAATCGGCGTGCCCCAATACCGCTGCCGCGAGATGCCCCAGTCGCGCAGCCGGAACGTCGTCTGCTTCTCACCTAGCCCCTTGGTTGCCAGATCGGCGGCGATCGCATCGACGGCGGCGGCGTAAGTCAGGTCATCATACTTACCGCTGTTGACGCAACGGCCATCCTTGGTGTCATACCAGGTCTGCCACCGCTCGGTGGTAAATGGTTCGACATTCGACATTCCACGTTGAGCGAGGCTTCGGTCCCCCTCGACGCCCCACGCTACGCGCTCCACCACTTGTTTGATCAGCAGTCCGTATTTTTTCGCGAACTCGAAGTCGCGTTCGTCGTGCGCGGGCACGCCCATCACCGCGCCATCGCCGTAGCTCATCAGAACGTAGTTGCCGACCCAGACGGCGACCTGCTCGCCGGTTAACGGATGAGTGACGGTAAGTCCGGTCGGCAAGCCCTTTTTTTCCATCGTCGCGAGTTGGGCTTCGTCGACGCTGCCGCGTTTGCATTCGGCGATGAACGCCGCGAGCGCGGGGTTGGTCTGCGCCGCGTGGGCGGCAAGCGGGTGTTCCGCTGCCACCGCGCAAAAGGTCGCCCCCATGATCGTGTCGGCTCGCGTCGTGAACACGTACATCTTCCCGCCGCCGATTGGCCCGCCGTCGCTGCCGGCAATCGCGTGCGTGAACGCGAAGCGCACGCCTTCGCTCTTGCCGATCCAGTTGGCCTGCATGGTTTTCACGCGTTCGGGCCAGCCCGGCATCTTGTCGAGATACGCGAGCAGCTCTTCCGCGTAATCGGTGATCCGCAAGTAATACATCGGGATCTCGCGTTTCTCGATCGGCGCCCCCGAGCGCCAGCCGCGCCCGTCGATCACCTGCTCGTTCGCGAGTACCGTCTGATCGACCGGGTCCCAGTTGACGACACCGGTTTTCTTATAGGCGATGCCCTTTTCCAGCATCTTCAAAAACAGCCACTGGTTCCACTTGTAATACGCGGGATCGCACGTGGCGAACTCGCGCGACCAGTCGATCGCCCAGCCCATCGCCTGGCATTGGCGCTTCATGTAGGCGATGTTGTCGTATGTCCATGTCGCAGGCGGAACGTTGTTCCTCATCGCCGCGTTCTCGGCCGGCAGCCCGAATGCGTCCCAGCCCATTGGCATCAGCACGTTCCAGCCGTTCATGCGCAGGTGCCGGTACATGACATCGTTGATCGTATAGTTGCGCACGTGCCCCATGTGCAGGTTGCCCGACGGATAGGGCAGCATCGACACGCAATAGAATTTGCGCGCGTCGGGCTGCTCAATGGCGCGGTACGCATCGGCGGCGCGCCAGGCGGACTGCGCGGCGGCCTCGATCTCGGTGTGGTTGAACGGTGTCATTGCCACGTCATTTCGCCGGTTGTGCGCAATTTATGCAAAGCGTGTAGTCAAACATTCGATTATACCGACCGGATATGCGGGCACCGGCGCGCACTTCCGGGCACGCGCGATGGACGGGCTTAAAGCCGCTTTGATCCCGCCGGGAGAGTGCTTCAGCGAAGATTCGGCCGGACCGCCGTCACCCCCGGTGCGATAATTGCATGTCGTTTCGGGAACTGACGACCGCGATAACAGCCAAACATCAGCAGATTCGCCAGCATGACGCAAAAACACTTGAACACCCACCCTCGCCGACTCTTCCGCTTCGTCTCGTACGCTGCCGCATACGCACTCTTTGCCGGTGCGAGCGCCGGCGCTGATCTATCCGCCGCCGCTGCGGTCAAGACACCGCACGTCGAGGCCGAACTTGTTGCCGAGCGTACCGCGCTCGTTCCGGGCACGGCGACGACGGTTGCATTGCGTCTCAAGATGGCCGATGGGTGGCATACGTACTGGCGGAATCCGGGCGACTCCGGCCTGCCGACAACGATTGCCTGGGCGTTGCCTCCCGGCGTGACGGCCGAGCCGATCGCGTGGCCCGCACCGCGCACTCTGCCTGTAGGTCCGCTGGTCAACTACGGGTACGAAGGCGAAGTGCTGCTGTTGACGGACCTCCTGGTCGGCAGTGATGCCCCGCTGGGGACGATGCTCACGCTCAATGCGCGCGCCGACTGGCTCGTGTGCAAGGAAACCTGTATTCCCGACGGCGCAGACTTGACGCTCACCTTGCCGGTGTCCGATCGCTTCGATCCGTATCCACAGTGGGGCAGCGCGATCGCGGCTACGCGGGCCGCATTGCCAGCCCCTGCGCCAGGGTGGCAGTTCGCCGCGCGCGCGGAAGGACAGAAGATTGTTTTGTCGGCGACGTCCCCGTCAGGCGCGGCCGACCCCGGTGCGCTGCATTTCTTTCCCTATCAGGAAGGACGCATCGAAGCGTCGGGCGCCCAGACGCTGGCGCGGGACGCGAGCGGCAACCTGACTTTGCGATTACCGGTTGCCCACCAGGTCGCGCCCGAATTCACCCGGCTCGCCGGCGTCATCAGCGCAAGCAACGGTTTCGGTGCGGGTGACGCGCTGATGAGGGCCGCGACCATCGACGCCTCGCTCACCGGTATTGTCGTTGCAGGTCCGAAGCCCGTTACCGAACCCATACTCGCGCTCAATCTTGGTACGCCCGCGCCCGCGGACGATTCAATGTCGCTGGCGTTGGCCATTGTATTCGCGTTTGTGGGTGGCGTGCTGTTGAACCTCACGCCGTGCGTGTTCCCCGTGCTTTCGCTCAAAGCACTCGCGCTTGCGGCGCCCGGTCACGAAAACCGGCGTCAGATGCAGTTCCAGGGTCTGGCGTTTGCCGCGGGTGTCTTGGTCACATTTGTTTCGCTCGCGCTGTTGCTGCTGGCGTTGCGCGCGGCAGGCGAGCAGTTGGGCTGGGGATTCCAATTGCAATCGCCGGCCGTCGTTGCAGCGCTGGCGATCCTGTTTTTCGTGCTCGCGTTGAATCTCTCCGGCGCATTCGAATTTGCAAGCCTCGTGCCGTCGTCGGCCGCCGGGTGGACCGCGCGCAATCCGTACGCCAATGCGATGTTATCGGGCATCCTCGCGGTGATCATCGCTTCGCCGTGCACGGCGCCATTCATGGGCGCGGCGATGGGTTTCTCGCTCACTCAAGCGCCCGCGGTGACGATCGGCGTCTTTGTTGCGCTAGGCGTGGGCATGGCGTTGCCGTACGTACTGTTGTCCTGGTTTCCCGCGTGGCGGCGGGCGCTGCCCAAACCGGGCGTTTGGATGGAGCGCTTAAAGCAGCTTCTCGCGTTTCCGCTGTATGCGACCGTCGCGTGGCTTGTCTGGGTGCTGGGGGCGCAGGTCGACAACGACGCCGTGGTCCGCTTGCTCGTCGCGCTCGTGTTTCTTGCCTTTGTCCTTTGGTCGTGGCGGATCTTCCGTATTAGCCGTGTCCGGGGTTGGAGTATTGCTTCCGTGGCGGGACTCGTGACGGCATCCGTCGTCGCGTGGCCGCTCTTCGGCAGCGCCACAGAAGGCGCCGTTAACGCGACGGCACGCTCGCAGGTCGACAGCGAGTCGGAATGGCAGGCCTATACGCCGTTGCGTTTGACGGAACTTGCGCAAATGGGCAAGCCGGTCTTTGTCGATTTCACGGCGGCGTGGTGCGTGACGTGCCAGGTCAACAAACGGCTCGTGCTCAACGACGACGCGGTCAAGGATGCGTTTGCGTGTCGCCGTGTAGAGCTGGTGCGTGCTGACTGGACGCGCCGCGATCCGACGATCGCGCGAGCGCTCGCCGAACTCGGCCGGCAGGGGGTGCCGGTGTATGTCTTGTACCGTCCGGGCAAGGAACCGCTCATCCTTCCCGAAATCTTACAGGCGCAGACCATCCTGGACGCGCTCGCGACGCTTTGACCTTGAACATGCGGCGCAGCGGATGCGCAGTGCCTGCGCAGTGAACACTCAGTGGACACGGGAGCCGCCATTGAATTTCTAGCATCGCTTGACCGATACCGGAGGAAAACCATGTCGCATTCGTTCCGCTTGATTCCGCTCTTGCTCGCATTGATGATGGGCTCCGCTGTCGCGGCGACGCCTGGGGGCGCAGCACCCGATTTCTCGATTACCGATACCGCCGGCAAGGCGGTGAAGCTGTCGGATTTCAAGGGTAAATTTGTCGTGCTCGAATGGACGAATCCCGAGTGCCCGTTTGTGCAAAAACATTACGTCAGCCAGAACATGCAGGGCCTGCAAGAGGAATGGGCGGCGAAGGACGTCGTGTGGCTATCGATCAATTCCACGAATCAATCGAGCTCGGAATTCAAGACGCCGCAGCAGATGAGCGAATGGATGAAAGCGAAAGGCGCGGCGCAGAAGGCAACCTTGATCGACGCGACGAGCGCGGCAGGCAAAGCCTATTCCGCCAAGACGACGCCGCACATGTTCGTCATCGATCCTGCCGGCAAAGTTCTCTACAACGGCGCCATCGACGACAAGCGCTCCGCGAATCCGGCCGACGCCAAGACCGCGAAGAATTACGTGCGCGCGGCGCTGACCGAAGCGACCACGGGCAAACCGGTGACAGTGGCGAGCACGACACCGTACGGGTGCACCGTCAAGTATTGACGGTTCTCTGCCGTGATCACCCGGCGTGGGACCGTGGTACGTGGGCACGTCTCACTTTCGGTACCGGCTTTTGCTCCGCCTGCCACAGGTCATAATCGACTTGCATCCGCAACCACAGCGCCGCATCCGGCCCGCCCCTGTTCGTCTTGAGCCACAGCTGGAGGCGACGGGCCATGTCAGGCGAGATCCCGGCGCGACCATTCAGCACCCGCGAGAATGCTACGCGCGTTACCCCAAGCTGAGCCGCGGCCTCGGTCACAGTAAGCCCGAGTGCGGGCAACACATCTTCCCGAAGCGTCTCCCCCGGATGCGGAGGGTTGTGCATTCTGCCCATCGGTGCGTCCTTTAGTGGTAATCCCGATAATCGACCAGAACAGCATCATCGTTCTCGAAAAAGAACGTGATCCGCCAGTTCCCATTAACCCATAACGACCATTCACCGGTCGTAAGTTGATGCAGGCGCCAGCGCCGGCGGCGCGCCGTATGCACGCCCCCGGTTGAGAAGGTTGCTGGCCGCCGTATGATCGAGCCTTGCCCGAACTGCCCGATCTTACTGTCTACTTGGAAAGCCTGGAGGCGCGCATTGCGCACCGCCGCCTTGCGCGCATCCGGCTGCTGAACCCGTTTCTCCTGCGCACTGCGGTGCCGCCCGTCGCCAGCGTCGAGGGGAAGAAGGTGCTGGCCCTAAGCCGTCTCGGCAAGCGCATCGCCATCGGGCTCGAAGGCGAACTCTACCTCGTGCTGCACCTGATGATCGCCGGACGGCTGCGTTGGCTCGCGGCAGACGCCAAGCCGCCCGCGCGCATCACGCTGGCACTGTTCGAATTCGACAGTGGAACGCTTGCCATGACCGAGGCGGGCACCAAGCGGCGCGCCTCGCTTCACCTGGTGCAGGGACGCGCGGCGCTCGAGGCTATGGATCCGGGCGGCATCGAAGTCCTCGACTGCGACGCCGCGACCTTCGGGAAGATTCTCAAGACGGAAAACCACACGCTCAAGCGCGCGCTCACGGACCCGCGCCTCTTCGCCGGCATTGGCAACGCGTACTCCGACGAGATCCTGCATCACGCGCGGCTCTCGCCCGTGGCACTTACGAAGGACCTCGCCGAGGATGATGTGGCGCGGCTTTTCGCCTCAACGCGGGAAGTGCTGCGGCATTGGGTAGCCAGGCTGCGCGAGGAAACGGGCACCGGATTTCCCGGAAAGGTCACCGCCTTCCGCGAGGGCATGGCGGTGCACGGCCGCTACGGCAAGCCCTGCCCGGACTGCGGCGCGCCGGTGCAGCGCATCGTCTACGCGGAGAACGAGACCAACTATTGCGCGCGCTGCCAGGCCGGCGGGCGCATCCTCGCCGACCGCGCGCTGTCACGGCTGCTCAAGAAAAGCTGGCCGCGCTCGATCGACGAGCTGGGCTAGACGGAGCAGCCCAGCGTTGACGTTGAAATTGTTGTTTGATAGAGTCGTTTGAAATTACTGTTTCGATCGAGGATCGCCGGTGCGCACTCACGTGGATCCCGCTCCGGGCACGAAGCAAAGGCTGCTCGACGCCGCGGCGAAGATTTTCGTCGAATATGGACTTCGCCAAGCGAAGATCCGCGACATTGTGGCCCGGGCGCGGACGAATCTCGCCGCGGTCAACTATCACTTCGGCGGAAAGGAGGCGCTTTACACCGCTGTCGTCCGGCACCACGCGGAACGCGCAATGGCCCAGCACCCGACACAACTGGCGCCGGGATTCGCAACACTCCCTCCCGAACGCGCGCTTCGCGTTTTTGTGCGCGGCATGCTCGCGCGGCTGCTCGACGATGATCCGGACACCCTGTTTCCGCGTCTGCTGGCGCGTGAAATGCTGGATCCGACGCCCGCGCTGGCCGGTCTGGCGGAGAGCTTCGCGCGACCTCAAGCCGTCGCGCTCACCCGCCTGGTTGCCACCTTGCTGGGAGAGGACAAACCCGCGCACGCGAGCGAGCTATGCGCGGTATCGATCGTCAGCCAATGCATGAATCTGTATTTCCAGCGGCCGGTGATCGGTGTGCTCTTTCCCGACATCAAGATCGACAAGACGGCAATCGACCGCCTCACGGACCACATCTGTGAATTCTCATTGGCCGGAATTCGGGCCCGCGCCCGCACGTTGCAGAAGACCGCCGGGCACACGCAGCGTGCAAGCAAACGTAAGCGTGCGAGGTGACCGATCGATGGGCAACGGTAACTCGACTTCACCGCAAGAGGACTTCCCGCGCTGCGTGTGCTCCGCCGCATGGGTCGCGGTCGCGCTGCTCGCGGCGTGCAGCCCCACCGCCGCCCCCCAGCTCCAGGGTTACATCGAAGGCGAATATGTGCGAGTCGCAGCGCCGTTCGCGGGAAAGCTGCAGCAGTTGGCGGTGCATCGTGGCGGCAGCGTTGCAGCGGGTGCGCCGCTGTTCGCGCTCGAACGCGAATACGAGGATGCCGCGCGGCGCGAGGCGGCAGAACGCATGCGTGCGGCGGAAGCGCGGCTCGCCGATCTCCGTACAGGCAAACGCCCCACTGAAGTCGCTTCCGTCGGCCAGCAACTGCAGCGCGCCAGTGCGACGCGTGATCTTTCCGCCGCGCAGTTGCGACGGCAACAGGAACTCTATCGCGCCGGCTTCGCCATCGCCGCCGCGCTGGACGACGCACGAACCCAGTTAACACGCGACGAGGCGGCGGTGGCCGATTTGCGCGCGCAGGTCGCCACCGCGCAACTCCCTGCCCGCACCCAGGAAATCCACGCCGCCGAAGCCGAAGCAAAAGCGGCACTCGAAGTGGTGGCGCAAAGCGAATGGCGGCTTGCGCAGCGGGCGATCGCCGCGCCGGTTTCGGGGCGCGTGCACGACACCTATTACGTCATCGGCGACTGGGTGCCCGCGGGGAGTCCCGTCGCGAGCTTATTGCCGCCGGGCAACCTGAAGGCTCGCTTCTATGTCCCCGAAAAAGAGCTCGCGCAGTTGAAGATCGGACAGTCGATTGGCTTCGCGTGCGACGGTTGCCCCGCGGGCCTCACCGCAACCGTTGATTTTGTCTCCAACCGAGCGGAATTCACGCCGCCCGTTCTCTACTCGAAGGAGAATCGCGGCAAGCTCGTCTACCTGGTCGAGGCACGGGTTGGCGGCCGTGCGGCGAC
>JBPCLS010000211.1:0-7487 GCA_051003055.1 Casimicrobiaceae bacterium | reverse complement strand
TGCGTCAGATGGAAAACCTGCCGGCATACGAGCTCGGGCAGCAGCAGTTGCCACTTCGGATTCTGTCCGTGGTCGGAGGCGTCGCGCGCGAATGCCTGATAAGCGAGCAGAAATGCTTGCGTTAGCTCGAATAGCGATGACCATAACTGATGCTCGATTTTCGAGCTGCGATTTGCGTGCTCGATATATTGCGCGGTCAGCAGTTTGCGCAGCGTTTCGATTTGTGCGTCGACGCAGAATAGTGCTGCGAGACGAGCCGGTGTGCGCTGCGCGCCGCGGTCGGCGATCTTGCCGAGTTCGGCGAGTACGTCAACGTAAATCGCGAGTGGATCGTTCCCGGGATAGGACGCAAGCCAGCGCTCGGCCGATTTCACGTCGGCGAGCGGGGCTTTGTAGAGTTTACTCAATCCGAACATTGCGTGATGGCCTGAAAAAAAGCCCCGAAACGAGGTGAATTGCCGCAAGAAGCGCGCCCGACGGCGATCATCGCGCATCGCGGCTAGCGCAAACGGCATCATCTGTTGCCGGACTTGCGTCGCGCGTCCAATCCATCATGGCGCAAAGCCCGATGAACGGCAAGGCGCGCATGGCAGCTTGGCATACATTCTGCATACATGACGTGCAGGACATGTTGCCAGGCTAAGCACCTCGTGCATTGAATCGCTCCGCTATACTTGTTCAATACAGCAACGAACCGACAAACAGTTAGTCAACGCAGAGGAATGAGACGATGGGCATCCTCATCAAGGCGCCGGCGCGGCGTCGCGAGCTCCCGCTCGCGTCGATCGATACGCAGGCGCCTGCAGGCGACGGGCAGGGCACGCTCCACATCAGAGAGGTGGTTCGTATCACGGGTCTCCGCCGCGAACAGCTCTACATGTGGCAGCGGCGGTATTCGTTTCCCGCGCCGCTGCGCGACTCTTTTGGCGACCGCGTCTATCCGCCGGAGCAGGTGGCGCGCCTCAAGTTGATCAAGCAGTTGTTGTCGGAGGGCTGGCGTGCCGGCGCCGTGGTGCCGCTGGCCGATTCCGCCCTCCAGTCGATGCTCGGCCTGGCCGTCGATGAACCGGTGCCGTTACCCGCTGAAATCGAAAACGCGGTCAGCCTGCTAGCTGAACACCGTGTCGGAGAATTGCAGAATCATCTATCCAAACTGCTGGTCGGCCAAGGGCTGCGTAAATTTCTCGAACACACGTTGATCCCGTTGAACGAGGCGGTCCACGAACGCGTCGTCCGCGGGGAAATGCAAAATTTTCAGGAACTCCGATTTTCGGATCTTGCTCACCGCCTGCTGCGTGATGTGACGCGACTCGTGCGGTCGACGCGCGACGCGCGGCAAGTCCTGCTGGTCACGCCGCCCAACGATCCCAATCAGCTCGGACTTGCGATACTCGAACTGCTGTTGTTTACCGAAGGAATCAACTGTCTGACGCTCGGCGCCGGCGTGCCCGCGCAGGAGATCGTCGGCGCAGCGAAGGCGTACAAAGTGGTGATGGTGGTCCTGCTCTTCGATCGCGGCATTTCGGGCAAGATCGCCGGGCAGGAGATTCGCGGTCTGCGGACGACGTTGCCCGCCGAACTGCCGCTCGTGGTCAGCGGACGTGCCGTCAATCTACTGGCAAAACCGATTCCCGATACCCATACCGCGGCGGATTTCAGTTCGGTGATGGCAAAAATGCGATCGCTGTCGGTGACCACGGCATCGCCGGTGTCGCTGATCGGCGGGTTGCCGGAAGCGCCGCAGCGGGCTTATTAGCCTGCTAACATGCAGGTGTGAGCGAAAAACCAGAACCAGACACATCTTCCCCCGATGCGCACGGCGCGGCGCTGCTGCCGCGCCGTTTCCGGTCGCACCGGACCGTATGGCACACCGCGGGTCTGCTGCTGGCTCTCGCCATTGCTTGGCTGATGTTTCGTGCCTATCGGCAGCCGGACTTGCTGATCGATTTCGTCAATCTGCGGCTGTGCTAACGCAGGTCTGACTTAAAGCGGTGCGCTGGAAGCTTTTGCGCTGCTCCAGAAGGGACGCGCGTTACGGCTCGCTTAGGAAATCCTCGAGCTTGCGTCGTTGACGCTTGGTCGGCCGACCCGAGAATCGCGGTTGCGCTTCTAGAGCGGCGCGTCGCGCCAACGTCGCTTCGTCGCGCGCCGCTATCGACTCCGGCGACTCGGCGTAGAGGTGCAGCGCATCCGTGGCGCTGCCGCGCCGGTTCGACAGCGCAGTCACCGTGACGTTCCACACCGTGGCTGCCTTGCGGATCGAAATGAAATCGCCCGCGCGGATGGTCCGCGCCGGCTTGATTCGTTCCTCAAAGACCCGCACGCGGCCGGCGTCGATCGCTTGCACCGCCAAGCTGCGCGTCTTGTAGAAGCGCGCAGCCCACAGCCATTTGTCCACGCGCAGCGAAACCTGCCCTGGCGCGTCAGCGGCGGCGTCCGGACTCTTCATTCTCGGCGCGTTTTAGCGTCTGCGGGAATGCCGTAGTCGTGCATCCACGCGGCGGTGGCCGTTGCGTCCGCGTAACCTTCCGACTGCAAGGCGGCAATCACGCGCAGCCGGTCCTCGCGGCTGCGGTTTTGGGATAGCTTGAACTTGGCGTCGATATGCTTGATCCGCAGGCGAAAGGCGACGATCCCGCCGAGGAGCGCGTCGCGCTCGGCCGGCGGCCGCTCGAATTGCCACGGCGCAGCACGTCCAGCTTCGAATCGTTGAATCAAAAGGTCAAGCGTACCGCGAGTGACTGCGGCATCGTCGACGATTTCGAGCGTCCCGTGTGCATGAACGACCGCGTAGTTCCACGTCGGCACCATCCGCGCGGGCTCCTTGTACCAGGACGGCGAGACGTACGCATGCGGTCCCAAGAATATCGCGATCGAGTGCGCGTCGTGCGCGGCGTGCCAATGGGCATTAGCCCGGGCGAAATGCCCGATCAGCGTGCCGTGCGGCTCGCAACCCGGGATCAGCAGCAGCGGAATATGCGATACCAGAGGCTCGGGCGAAGCTGGGGTGATGAGTGTTGCGAACGGATGGTCATGCATGAGCCGTGCAGCGGCCGCGCGGTCATCGCGTGCGAATGGCGCGGGTGTGTATAGGCTCACGAGTACACGCCGAAAATGCCGTAGCTGTTCGGTCTCTTTGTGGGGTTGCGGGAAGCGAACGTCGCGTGTCGGCCTAGAAGCAGCGATTCGCGATCGCTCGCCGCCCGGCAAGCCGGGCCTCGCTCGGCGTCAATGGATCCTGGTGCGAGGCCGTAATGCTCGCGTTTCGGCCTTGGGCCGTGATTCGCCATTGCTCGCATCCCCGCAAGCGGGGCCCCTGCTCGCCGCTCACACGGCCGCTCACGCTGCTGGCAATAAGCGCGGTTATCTGCATGGACTCGTAGGAAAATTATACCCGCGCGCATGCGTCGACCGCGGCCGTCGCAGTCGCCGCGAAGCGTGCGGGTGCGGGCAGCATCGGCACTGGCGGCAATCGTTGCGGCGACCAACTCCGGCGCGCCAACGCCCAAAATTCGGTGACGTTCGCGGGCAGGCTATCGAACGCCGGCTGATCGAGCCAGCGCCACGCGGCGAGCAACGTGGGCAGAGGTGACGTGGGGAGCGGCGGCGCGCACGTCTGTTTCGACAGTTTTTCGCCCGACGAATCGATCGCGATTGGGACGTGAAGATACGACGGTGTCGCCACACCCAATAGCCGTTGCAGACAAATCTGCCGCGACGTGGACGCCAGGAGATCGGCGCCGCGCACGACGTCGGTCACACCCTGCGCCGCGTCGTCGACGGCGACGGCAAGCTGATACGCGAAGTAGCCATCGGTACGGCGCACGACGAAATCGCCGACATCCTGCGCCAGCGCTTGTGCTTGCCGACCCTGCACACGGTCGACGAACGCGATGGTCTCGTCGGGTACACGCACTCGCCACGCCTGCCGTCCGCGGTAGCCGCGGCTATGCGCGAGCCCAGCGCGGCAGAAGCCGGGATAGACTCGTTCACCGGACGCACCGACGGGCACGGAATCGAGTTCCCGCCGCGTGCAGGTGCACGGATAGACGGCAGCCATCGCGCGGAGGTGCTCGAGCGCGGCTTCATAGCGAGGGGTGCGTTCCGATTGGCGGACGACAGCCCCGTCCCACTCGAATCCGTAACGTTCGAGCGTTGCCAGAATGTCGCAGGCGGCATCATCGCGGCTGCGCGGTCCATCGACGTCTTCGATGCGCAGCAGCCATTCGCCGCCAGCGGCTTTCGCGTCGCAAAAACTGGCCAGAGCCGCGAGCAGCGAGCCGAAGTGCAACGGGCCAGTGGGCGATGGCGCGAAACGGCCGCGATAGCGTCTGACCGGCGAACCGCTGCCGCGCGAAGGGGGGACGACGGAACTCAACGCCGAACGAGGTTCCTTCAGCGCCACGCCGCCGTGGCGAACGTCGCAGCGGTGGTCGCAGCGGTTGGCGCGCCGGTTGGAACGTACTGGAAACGGCGGTTATACGCTGCGAGCACCGCCATTGGATACTCCGCCCGGCCGAGGCTGCCGTTGTAGCGGCCCAGCGCGCGATAAAGATCGCCGTTTTCGATGGCCAGATAATGCCGCAGGATCACCATGCCGTAGCGCAGGTTGGTCCGCAGATGGAACAGATTCTGATCCGGCGTGCCGAGCTGCTTGACCCAGAACGGCATCACCTGCATGTACCCGCGCGCGCCGGCGAACGAGACTGCGTATTTCTTGAACCCGCTTTCGTGGTACATGACCGACAGCACGAGTTGCGGATCGAGTCCTGCGCGCGTCGCCTCGTAGTGCACCGTCGCGAGCAGTGCGCGACGCTCGCGTTCGTCGGGAACTCTGCCGGCGAGCTGGTGCGACATCTGGGCGAGCCACGGCAGCAACTCGCTGCGGTTTTCGTAGTTCGCGGGAACCGGAGCATCGGCAATGGCCTGGGTCAGGCCGGAACGGACCGACGGCGCGAGATGTTCTTCCGCCTGCGTCCCTCCCCAAACCGGCCCCGAAGCTGCCAGCGAGGCGAACAATGCGGCGAGTGCGCCAAATCGTCACGAATAGCCGAAAAAAGTCATCGATCTCTCTCTAATCCTAGGGCATCAGTGCGTGAGCCGTTCGCGCACATACGCCGCTATGTCCGCGACGGGAACCTTGGTTGCGCCTGTTGCGTCCCGTGCCTGGTATTCGACGGCGCCCTCTTTCAGGCCGCGATCGCCGATCGTGATCCGATGCGGTATGCCGATGAGCTCGAGATCTGCAAACATCACGCCAGGACGTTCTGCCCGGTCGTCGAGCAGGACATCGACCCCTGCTGCCTCCAACTCGTCGTGCAATCCGTCGGCGAGCTCTTTGACCGCTGCGCTGCGATCGTAGCCCACCGGCGCGATGGCGACGGTAAACGGGGCAAGTGGGAGAGGCCAGATGATGCCGCGCTCGTCGTGATTCTGCTCGATTGCCGCCGCCACGATGCGCGTACAGCCGATACCGTAACACCCCATTTCGAGGGCCTTCGATTGACCGTCGGCGGTAAGATAGGTTGCATCGAGCTGTCGCGAATACAACGAGCCGAGCGCGAACACGTGGCCGACCTCGATGCCGCGCGCCAGTTCGAGCGTCCCTTTGCCATCGGGCGATGGGTCGCCGGCGACGACATTGCGAATGTCGGCAACCGTATCAGGGTCGCGACAGTCCCGGCCGAAGTTGACCCCGCGCAAGTGGAAGTCGGGCTCGTTGGCGCCGCAGACGAAATCCGCCATTACGGCGACGGACCGGTCACAGACGAGCGGCATGGTGCCGGGAATGCCGACGGGCCCCAGGTAACCCGGCTGACAACCCGTGGCCGAGACGATCTCCTCGTCGCTGGCCCAGCGCCAGTCGCTCATGCCGGGGAGCTTGGCCACCTTTATCTCGTTCAGCATGTGATCGCCGCGCAATGGCAGCATGTGCATGCGGCCGCTCGCCATCAGCATGATGCACTTGACCGTGCGCGCCAGCGGCAGGTCCAGCAATTCGGCAACTTCCGCGCACGTCGACCGGCCGGGGGTTGCGACTTTGCTCATCACCTCGGTTGCCGCCGGCCTCGGGAGTGCCGGCGGCAGCGCCTCGGCTTTTTCGACGTTCGCAGCGTAGCCTGACGCCGGACAATACGCGATTGCATCCTCCCCGGATTCGGCCAGCGCCTGGAACTCGTGCGACGCCGAGCCGCCGATCGCCCCGGTATCCGCATCCACCGCCCGGAACGAAAGTCCCATGCGCGTGAAGATGCGCTGGTACGCGGCAAACATGTTTTGGTAGGAGCGCAGCATGCCCGCTTCGTCGGCGTCGAACGAGTAGGCGTCTTTCATCACGAACTCGCGCGAGCGCATCACGCCGAACCTGGGTCGGATTTCATCGCGGAACTTGGTCTGAATCTGGTAGAAATTGAGCGGTAGCTGCCGATAGCTCCTGATCTCCCGGCGCACGATGTCGGTGATCACTTCCTCGTGCGTCGGCCCGACGACGAAATTGCGCTCGTGCCGATCCTTCAGTCGCAGCATGATCGGGCCCATCTTGTCCCAGCGTCCGGATTCCTGCCAGAGTTCGGCTGGCTGAATCACGGGCATCACGAGTTCCAGCGCGCCGGCGCGGTTCATTTCCTCGCGGACGATCGCTTCCACCTTGCGCAGCGTACGCAGGCCCAGCGGCATCCATGTGTACAGCCCGCTGCCGAGTCGCTTGATGAGCCCGGCGCGCAACATCAGCTTCTGGCTGACGACATCGGCTTCCGCCGGGGGCTCCTTGAGCGTCGCAAGGTAAAAGCGTGAGACCCGCATCAGCCTGTTTTTGTTGAGAAAACGGCTATTGTACCGCCGGGGGACCCCAATGCCGCGGCGAGCGGCGGACGGCAACGTCTAGCCTGTTAGAGCGGAATGTGGAATGTGGGGTTGTGCGGTTCGTGTTTCGAGTTCGGCCGCGCGCGCTGCCGCCAGTGCGCCTTCCGGCCGACGTCCGAGCGCCCGCAGTGTCACCGAGATTTCGCGAGCGATCGCCGGGTCGTCTCGATCCAGTTGCTCTGCCACCAGCAACGTAGCAAGCGAAGCATCGGCATCGTCGGTCATGCGCAGCGCGACCCCCAGCCCGCGGGCACAAGGGGCAAAGTGGGGGGCGGCCTTTCTGCACGCGGCAAACTCTGCTTGCGCGTCGGCAAACCGACCGAGGCCGAGCAACGCTTCGCCTATCCCCGCGTGCGCGCGGAGATCGCGAGGTGATGTGACGCGCATAACGCGAAATTTCGCGAGCGCCGTGTCGAATTGCTTTGACGCCATCGCCAGTTCGGCTTCGATTGCCGCCGTCCGTGGGTTCCACGTCTGGCGCAGCTCGGTCAGCACCATTGCCGCCTGAGGTCCGCTGCCCGACCGAATGTACGCCAGTGCGAGCGCCGAGAGGTAGTCGGCGCGCGCGTCTTCCTCTGTGGGAGGATGCTGTTCCAGCCAGCCGACCGCTTGGCGCGGCCGATGCA
>JBPCLS010000210.1:0-4577 GCA_051003055.1 Casimicrobiaceae bacterium | reverse complement strand
CGCTTCGCGTGATCTTCGGGTCGTTCACCAGTTGATCGACACGCTTGATTGCCGCGGACGCATCTTCCGGCAGTTTCTGCCATGCTGGATTCGCCAGTGTCTTGCGTAGATCGACGTTGCTCGCGCGCAATTCGGTAAGCAGTCGCGTGGCCTCTTCCGAGATCTTCTTCGACTGGAAGCCATCGAGCGTCCTTTCCATTTTCGCCAGCGTGCGGTCCGCGCGTTGCGAGATCCCCTTCGTATCGATATCGCCGACCCGCTCGTTCACCGTCGCCAGCAACGTCGTGACGCTTTCGATCGTCCCTTCGATATCGATTCGGCGCAATCGCTCGATGATCTCCGATGCGGCATTGACGAACTGCTGAACCGTCGACTTCGCGCTGGGGATATACAAAGACTCCGGCTTCCAGTCGTATTCGAGTTCCGGGTTGGCCACCGGGTCCACGTAATCGATTTCCAGATAGCTGGTGCCGGTGATCCCTTGCGGCGCCAGCTTGACGCGCAACCCGCGCTCGATCTCGAGTTGCGCATTCTGCGGATTGGCGAGATCGCCCGAGCGGCCGCCAATGAGCCTCGGTTGGAGCTTCGCCTCGACGAGCACGTAGCGATGCCGCTTTTCTGCCGCGACCGTGCTTTCGTATTTCACGTAGCTAAAACTGATCCTCGTGACCTCACCCACGACAACACCGCGGTATTTCACCTTCGAACCGATATCGAGTCCTTGCACCGATTCGTCGAAGTACGACTCCATCCCGATCCGTGGTTGCAGCCAGCGGCCGGAGCCGATGATCAGCAATACGGCGACTCCGGCGACAATCGCGCCGAGGACGAACAGTCCAAGCTTGAAGAAATTGGCTTTGCGGCTCATGCGTCGGTCAATTCGGCCTCACGCCGGAAGAACTTGCGTACATAGGGATCAACGCTGGTCTCGCGCAGGTGCCGCGGGTCGCCCTCGGCGATGATGCCCTTGCGTCCCCTTTCGAGCATGATCACGCGGTCGGCGATGGCAAAAATACTCTCGAGTTCGTGCGTGACGACAACGAAGGTCACGCCGAGACTGTCGGCGAGCCGCCGGATCAGCGCGTCGAGTTCGCCAGACGTGATCGGATCGAGTCCGGCGGAGGGCTCATCCAGGAACAGGATAATCGGATCGAGCGCCATCGCCCGCGCGATCGCGGCGCGTTTCTGCATGCCCCCGGAGATTTCGGCCGGAAGATGGCCGGTAAACTGCTCCAAGCCGACGAGCGAAAGCTTCATGCGCGCGATAAGGTCGATCTCGTCATCACCGAGCGCCGTGAAGCTTTCCAGCGGCAACCGGAGGTTCTCCAGCAAGGTCATCGACCCGAACAACGCGCCGGATTGATACATGACGCCAATTTTGCGCAGGATGCGGTCGTGCGTCGCCGCGCTCGCGGAAACGATGTCGTCGCCGTCGATCAGCACGCTTCCGGAAAACGGTTCGAGCAGCCCGATCATGTGCTTTAAAAGCGTGCTCTTGCCGCTGCCCGAGCCGCCCAGAATGACGAACACTTCGCCCGGCTTGACGTCGAAGGATACGTGTTCGAGGAGGGCGGTGTCGTCGTATCCGACTGTCAGGTCGGCGACCTGGATGATAGGCGAAGCCGGGCGAGAGTCAGACATCGAGCACGTAAAAGATCACGGCAAATACGCCGTCTACGACGACGAGCAGGACGATTCCCGCCACGACCGCACGCGTCGCGGCATCACCGACGGCAGAGGCGCCGGCACTGGTCTGCAACCCGCGCAGGCACCCGATACCGGCGATCAGCAGCGCGAAAACGAATGACTTCACAAATCCCGCCATGAAATCCGAAAGATCGACAATCCCTTCGACTTGTTTGACGAACGTCACAAAGGGAATCGAAAACGTCTGCATGGTCAGCGCCCCGCCGGCGAGCCCGATGAGATCCGCGAACAAGGTCAATAGTGGCGTCATCATGACGGCGGCCAGTACGCGTGTCGTCACCAGAAAGCGCACGGGGTCGAGTCCCATCGTCGTCAGCGCATCGACTTCCTGATTGACGCGCATCGTTCCGATTTCCGCCGCAAACGCAGCACCCGAGCGCCCGGCCAGCAGGATCGCCGTCATCAAGGGCCCTAATTCGCGCAGAATCGACAAGCCGATAAGGTCAGCAACGAAAATTTCCGCGCCGAACCGCTTGAGCGGAACCGCCGATTGGAAAGCGAGAATGACGCCCATCAGAAACGCGATCAGCGCGACGATCGGCAACGCATCCGCGCCGACTCTTTCGCAGATCGCCGCGACATCGCGCCAGCGGATCGTGGCGGGATGTCGCATTGCGAACCACAGAGCGGAAGTCATTTCGCCGACAAACGAAATCTGCATCCGGATATCGCGCCAGACGCCCGCTGTCGTTTGGCCTATCTCCGCGATGACCGGCAGCCGCGGCGGCTCCGGATGGGCATCGGCGACGAGCGCCTGTGGGTCGAACTGTTTTAAGAGCGCGTCGAAGGCAGGCCTGAGATTGGCAATCTCCACCGGCGCCGTTCGCGGCTGCCGCAGCAGGTCGACCAACAGCGCCACCCCGAAACCGTCGCAATACTGGACATCGGCAGCATCGACGACGACGGGCTTGTCGCGTGCCTCTGCAAGTGCTCGTCGCGCGTCCCGCCAGACGGGAGGTACCGAGTCCGCATCGAGGCGTCCCGACAATGTAAGTACGCGCCGGCCATCCGGAGCATCGGAAATAGCGAGCGCCGCCATCCTCGAAAGGCGGTTACCGGTCGCGCTTAAGAAGTGATTGGATGATGAGCGACATCGTCGCGACCGCGGCGGGGTAAGGGCCAAAGGGCGCGAAAGTGTAGCACGCAGTCCATGCGCAGAGCCTTGACCTCGCTGAGGGGATGACCCTAGGATTGCTAATGTCCTGCCCCTCGTCGATTCGTCTGCTGCTCAACGGCGCCCCGGTGGCGATCAACGGGTTGCGGCCGCAGACCACGTTGCTCGAGTACCTGCGTGAAGAGCGGCGGCTCACCGGCACCAAGGAAGGATGCGCCGAAGGCGATTGCGGCGCGTGCACGGTCGTGCTGGCCGAACTGACGGGCGCCCGGCTCGTGTGGAAGCCCATCAACGCCTGCATTCGCCTGCTGCCATCGGTGGACGGCAAGGCGGTGTTTACCGTCGAGAGTCTGCGCGCACCCGACGGCTCGCTGCATCCGGCGCAGCGGGCGCTCGTCGACTGCCACGGTTCGCAATGCGGATTTTGCACGCCGGGATTCGCGATGAGCCTGTTCGGGCTCTACAAGAACGCTCATCGGCCAGAACGGGAGGCGGTGGACGACGCACTGTCGGGTAATCTTTGCCGGTGCACCGGTTATCTGCCGATTCTCGCCGCGGCGCGGTGCATGTACGACATCGACGCCGTCGCGGGTTGGCGCGGACCCGGAGTCAACGCCGATGGTAGCCGGTGCGAGAGCCCTGAGGAGGAATCCATTGCTCGCCAGTTGGCCACACTCACCCGCGCGCACCCGTTCGAATACGTAGCCGAGGGGCAGCTCTGGATTGCGCCGCGGACGATTGTAGAACTCGCCGACGCATGTCTTGCCCGCCCCGACGCGCAAATCGTCGCCGGCGCGACCGACGTCGGACTGTGGGTCACCAAACAGCAACGCGATCTGGGGGACATCATCTACACTGGCGATTGCGCTGAATTGCAAGTCGTCGCCAACACCCGCTCGCATCTCGAGATCGGCGCGGCGGTCACGCTGACCGACGCCTGTGCCGCACTCGATCTCGAATGGCCGGAATTGCACGAAGCATGGATTCGCTTTGGCTCGGTGCCGATCCGCAATAGCGGCACCTTGGGCGGCAACGTCGCCAACGGCTCGCCGATCGGCGATTCGATGCCCGCGTTGATGGCGCTTCGTGCCACGGTCGTGCTGCGGCACGGCGATGAGCAGCGGGAGATGCCGCTCGACGACTACTACCGCGATTATCGGAAAACCGTGCGCGATCCGGGTGAGTTTGTCGCAATGCTCCGCGTGCCGCACCGGGATAACCCTTTGCTGCTGCGCGCGTACAAAATTGCCAAACGGTTCGATCAGGATATTTCCGCCGTGTTCGCGTGCTTTGCGCTCACCTTGGACGATGGCCTGGACGATGGCCGGATTGCGCAAGCGCGCATCGGCTGTGGCGGTGTGGCCCCTGTTCCGAGACGGGCGATGGCGACGGAAGCACTGCTCGAGGGACGCCGTTGGGACGACGCGACGGCGGAGGCCGCGGCCGCATCGCTCGCACGGGAATTTGCGCCGATCGGCGACATGCGCGCGTCCGCCGCGTACCGGTGCAAGATACTTGCCAACCTGCTGCGCCGCTTTCGCGTGGAAACCGCCGATCCCGCCGTCGCGGTTCGGGTGCATGCGGCGGTGACGGTCGTGGAGTGATATGAACGCCCCACGCTCGCCGCTCGAGATGCGGACGCTGCAAAGCGTCATCGGCGCGGAAATCCCGCACGACTCCGCCGAACTCCATGTTTCAGGCGAAGCGCTCTACACCGACGACTTGGCCGAGCCGGTGGGCACGCTGCACGTCGCAC
>JBPCLS010000209.1:0-3382 GCA_051003055.1 Casimicrobiaceae bacterium | reverse complement strand
GATGCTGCCGTCGTCCGCGAAGAGCTTTCCCGCGTTGCCCACGTAGGCTTCCGGCTGCTGCAGCGGCAGGATGTCGAGGAACACGAACGACTGGCGCAGATGATGGTTGGCGCCGTATCCGCCGATTGCGCCGGGGGACACGCTGACGATTGCGCCGGGCTTCCCACTCCATACGCTGGAGCCGTACGGACGCGAGCCGACGTCGACCGCGTTCTTGAGCCCGCCGGGCACCGACCGGTTGTATTCCGGCGTGACGAAAAGCAGGGCGTCCGCAGCGGCGATGCGCTGGCGGAACGCTGTCCAGGCCGCGGGCGCGTTCGCACCCTCGAGGTCGCTGTTGTAGAGCGGCAGATCGCCGATGGGAACCTCCGCAAGCGTCATGCCCTCCGGCGCGATCGCGATCAGCGCGTTCGCCATCTTGCGGTTCAACGAATCCTTGCGGAGGCTGCCGATGAGCACGGCGACATTGCGGGGGGACGCCATCACGATCTCCTCGTAGTGGAAAAACGGCTTCGCGAGAAGCTTACATGTACAAGCGGAGTGCAAAACTGCGCGTATTCCAGAGCACGTTCAGCCTGAGATTCTTGATCGATTCGATCTTCAGTCGAAAGGCAAGACGAGACGCAAGATTCGCGCCGATGCTAATCCGGCGATTCAAGCGGGGATTCCGGAATCTAGAGAGAAAATGCGCTGAAAAATTGCCAGCCCAAGGCGGCATCGTCCGGAAGAGGGAAATCGAGCCTGCTTTTGACACCCACAGAGCGTTGGCCGCCGATCAAACAACTCGACTATGCGAACGGATTTTTCACCGTTGCGCCATCGAAACGCTGACCGTCGTTGAAGTCTTCGCTGTAGAGAACGGCTGCTCCGCCGCTGCGGGCCGCCTCGACGATCAGCGCATCCCAAAACGATATCCGATGCTCTCGCGAGGAGCGGATTGCGGCGAGCACGAGATTGGCGTCGACGTTGATGATGGGAAAGGCTGTCAGTTCGCGGGTGGCGACGAGCGCCGCCTCTTCGGCAAGCGGTTGAGCAAGCTTGCGCGTCACGGCGACGTAGAACTCCTGAAGAACCTGTGTGCTGATCAGCACTTCGCCGGCGGCGGCACGCTCGGACAAGAGCTGCGCAGCCTTTTTGCGTTTCGCCGGCGCATCGACATCGAAGGCATAAACGAGCACATTCGTGTCGAAGAAAGTCTTCATCGTTCGTGCAGTTCGTCGCGTGTCCAGCGCCGGCTGCCGCGCCGAGCTTTCGACTTCGCCGCCACGGCGAGAAAGCCGCGAGCCGCGTGCTCCTGGGCGGAGCGGGTGCCTGCGAAGTGAGTCAAATAATCGCGTAGCAGCGCGTTGACCGACGTGCCTTGCTCGAGCGCCTTGAGCCGCGCTTTCTTGAGGACCTCGTCTTCTACTGCGATAGTTAAGTTCGCCATCGTCCCATTTTCCAATCGTGCTTTTCCTGTGCTACACGGAACCAGTGTAACACGGGTTAAAGGGCAGACTCAGCGTTTCAGAAAGAGACCCGCGCTTGTGGTGCCGCTTGCAGCAAAGCGGGAGTAGTGTGGTTGAATCTCCTATTCTTCGGCAGCGCTCGTGGCTTCCTGCCTGTTCATTGTGGCGACGGCGACGCAGGTCATCGCTGGATTGCTAGAATGGTTCGCTCTCTCCACGCGCATTGAGAATGTTCTGGCGCCATGGCTCAACCCGACCTCCTGATCATCGCCCCGCTGCCGCCGTTTTTATACGATCCGCTCCGGGCCGGTTATCGTTGCCACGATTACTACCAGTCGAGCGACAAGCCTGGGCTGCTCGCCGTCGAAGGTGCGCGCGTGCGTGGCGTCGTGCAGGGTGGCGGCACCGTCACACCGGCGGCGCTGCTCGATGCATTGCCGAACGTCGAGATCATTTCCGTGTTCGGTGTCGGGTATGACGGCGTTCCGGTCGAGTATTGCCGGCACCGAGGCATTAAGGTCACGAACACGCCCGATGTGCTGACTGACGACGTCGCCGATGTGGCTGTAGGTTTGATCTTGATGACCGGCCGCGGCTTTGTGCGCGCCAACCGTTTCGTGCAAGCGGGCAAGTGGGAAAAGGGCGGGCCCGAGCTCACCACCAAGCTCGCCGGTCAGCGCGTTGGCATTCTGGGCTTGGGTCGCATCGGCAAAGCGATCGCGCAACGATTGAAGGCGATGGGCATGCAGGTCGCATATACGGGACGCAAACCGCAGGACGAGCCGTATCGTTACTTTCCCCACCTCGCGTCGCTAGCCGCCGCATCGGAGTTCCTGGTGGTGGCGTGCCCGGGTGGCGCGGCGACCAAGAACCTCGTCGATGAGGACGTGCTGGCGGCGTTGGGCAGCAAAGGGACGCTTATCAATATCGCGCGCGGGTCCATCGTCGACGAGCCCGCGTTGGTTGCCGCGCTGCAGGCGGGGACGATCAAAGCCGCCGGTCTCGACGTGTTCGCCGACGAGCCGCACATCCCGGCGCCTTTGCTTGCGATGGAAAACGTCGTGCTGTTGCCGCACGTCGGTAGCGCGACGCACGAAACGCGCAAGGCAATGGGCGATTTGTGCCGCGCCAATCTCGATGCGTGGTTCGCCGGCAAGCCATTGCCGACGTTGATACCGGAGTTACAGTAGTTGGGTGCTTTACGAGACGGTGCTGCGCTCGCGGCTCCTGAAGCCCAACCGTCAAAACGATGGCGCAGTGGTGAAAGAATCATGGCTCCGGCTGGGTTGCCTCCGGCGCCGATTTTTTTGCCTGCGGCTGAAACAACACGGTGAACAATGACGCGAGCACCAACGCGAGCGCGATGAATTCCGGGGCGCCCGGTCGCTCGCCCAGGAACACCATGCCGGCGACGACGCCGACCACCGGGACCAGCAGCGTGGAAAGCGAGGACACCGCCACGGGTAGCGTTCGCGCCAAGGTGAACCACGCCCAATGCGCGAGCGTTCCGGCAAGAAAGATGTTGTAGGCAACCGCAAACCACGTCTTCCCGGAGAGTGTCGTCAGGTACGACACCGGATGCGGATCGAAGAACGGAGCGGCGAGCGCGAGCGGGAGCCAACCGGAGAGCATCATCCAGCCCGACAACGTGTTCTGCGCGACCGGTGGCTTCCATTTGCGCAGCAACACCGTACCGGCGGCCCACAGCGCCGCCGCGCAGAGGATCAGCAGCGTGCCGGTCGGGGCCGAGCGGATGTTGCGCAAATCATCGCCCAAGAGCACGGCCATTCCAGCCACACCGAGTAGCAGGCCGACGATCTTGCGTCGCGAAAGCGGTTCGTGCAGGACGGCCATCGCGATCAGCGTCGCCCAGATCGGCATCGTGAACGCGAGAATCGCGCTGCGACCTGCCGGCAACTGTTGCACGCCAAACA
>JBPCLS010000208.1:0-7374 GCA_051003055.1 Casimicrobiaceae bacterium | reverse complement strand
CGCGCGGTCGGCGCGGCCGTCGTGTTGGTGGCGCTCACCGGAGCTTTGACCGGGATCGTATATACATTGCGCGACGAAGCAAGCGAAGTCATCGCGGATCTTCCGCAAACGGCGCGGAAGCTGCGTGCGGCGGCGAGCGCGACGACCGGTAGCCCCGATAATCCAGTGGCGCAGATGCGTGAGGCTGCTGCGGAAATCGAGCACGCGGCCGCGGATGCGGCGGGGAAAAAGCCAGCGCAAGAAGTGGCCCCGGCTCCCGTCGCTGGGGAAGCACAAACCTTCATCGGCAAACAGACAGCTCTAATCCTGGGAGTGTTGACGCAGCTTGGAATGGCAGGGCTGCTTGCGTACTTCGTGCTCGCCGCCGGCGACACGTTCCGGCGCAAGGTCGTCCATCTCGCGGGACGTTCGCTCGCCAAGCGTCGAGATACCGTCGAGCTCCTGAACGAAATTGATGCCCAGGTTTCCCGGTACATGGGAATTCTGCTGGTGACCAACGTGCTCATCGGGCTGGCGACCTGGCTCATTTTGGCGGCTTTTGGATTGGAGGGAGCTCCGATGTGGGGCGTCGTTGCTGGCGTCCTGCACATCATCCCGTATGCGGGGACGGCGGTGACCGCTGTGGTCGTCGCCATTGCATCGTTTCTGCAGACCAATAGCTTCGGCGACGCCGCAATAGCCGCATCCGCCGTCACCTTCGCCGCGATTGTGATCGGGATGGGTCTTGCCACCTGGTTGCAGGGGCGCGCCAGCCAGATGAACGCGGTCGCCGTGTTCATCGCGGTCATCTTTTTCGGGTGGTTGTGGGGCGGCTGGGGGCTGCTGCTCGGAACGCCGTTGCTTGCGGTGGCAAAGGCCATCGCGGATCGGATCGACGATATGCATGCGATCGGCGAATTGCTCGGTGGTGGGACTGTGAAGGCCAAGGAAGAGGCGACCAAAGCCAAGAACGGTGCTGCAAGCGCCGAAGACGAAGCGACGAAAGCAAAAGCCGCGGAACGAAGCCCGGCTTAGTGCATGCCCCCGGCGGCAACGGCTGCTGGCGCCGCTACGGCGCCGCGCACGACCTGCGAAAAATTTTCCTTGCGCGGGTCAAGAGCATCGCGGAGCTCAAGATAAAGCGTGTGCGCCTTTGCCCGGTTATCGCGCGTCCGATTGCATACAAACACATCCACCGTGACGGATCCGAACTCAGGCCATGTGTGGATCGCCAAGTGTGATTCGGCAAGTAAGACGGCTCCCGTCACTCCATTAGGCGCGAACTGATAGAAAGATTCGCCAACTACCGTCAACGCCGCATGGTCGACGGCGGCGAGGCAACACGCGCGCAACCGCTTCGCGCTCTTCAGTAGCTCGGGCGAGCCCTGGCACTGATACCACTCGGCGAGCAAATGAATGCCGCCATCGAAGGTTTCTTCGACGTCGCCGATGACGACCTGGACCTCGCGCCTCATGGGGTGTCTCGATCGGGCAAGGGTCCCGCCCCTCGCAAACGACGGCGATCGGGTGCGCTTGCCCTTCTATCGGACCGTGACGTCAGCGAACGCTGCCGCGGCGAATCAAATTGACGATCGCCAACAGGATGATGGCTCCCAGGAATGAGACCAATAAACCCGGAATGCTGAAATTATCCTGATTGATCGTGGCTACGCCGAAAAGCGGTGCGAGGAACAGGCCTGCGAGAATCGCGCCGACGATGCCGACAATGACGTTCAGCACGACACCTTGTTGCGCGTCCGTCCGCATGACCTTGCTTGCAAGCCATCCAAGGATGCCGCCTACGACGATCCAAATGATGAAGTTCATGGTTGGTCTTCCTCCAGCTAGATGCACGACGCCGAAAGTGGCGTACCGCCTAGTCGCAAGTTGCGTGCCGTTACGCAACAGGGGCGGTTTCCGCTCTATACGGCGGCTTCGGACGCGTTCTTACGCCTTCTAGACAGTGATTTTCTGCGCAGATTCTTTGTAATTCGTACACGGTCGTTCCCGTTCACGCACAACGAAAGCGCCGCAGATTCATCGACCTGATGGCAGCGTTGACAAAATGAGGGACCGCGGGCGGAGCACCAGCCCTGCGAGCCTAGCCGGCGCGAGCTAAAAAACCGGCTGCGAGAAAACCTCCCGCGCGCAGACGCGCGTAAACCGCCCACACTCAAACGCGCGGGAAAGCTGACCGTGCCCAAACGCGCGTGAGCAAAGCTACCCGTGCGCAAAGGCGTGTTGATTCACGCCGAAGATGACCGGCGTCGAGCGCCGCTCGCGTGCCGCGAACGGCGATGCAACGTCATCGCGATAAGCGGCCAATCAGGTAACCGACGGCCAGAGCCGCTCCAACCGATACTAGCGGTTGTTCTCTGACGTAAGCGCTGCAGGTCTCGGCGAACTGCGATGACCGATCACGAATTTCCGTCGTCTTCTGCTCTGCCCATTCGACAGCAGGCGTGGCTTTGTCAGCAACCTTGTCGATGGTGTGATGGACCGCTTGCGAGAGGCGATCGACGGCGGGCGCTGCGCGGTCGGCGACTCGGTCTACCGTTTGATGCGCCCGGTCTACGGTTTCCTGCGTCCGGTCAGCGGCGCCACTAGCCGCTGGGTTTGCACTGGAGCCGGTCATACCGCCTGGATTCATCGTGCCTGTGTTTGGATTCATGATTTTCTCCTGTCATACAGTGCGTTGTTTAAGCCCGGTGAAGGGCATGCTGCTCCGGCAATGGCGTGTACCAGCGCCGGGAAAAACTCTTTGGGCGATCGCACGGTTGGTGAACGTCGATTTCATGCCACCCGCAAGCGCCGATCCAACGGCTCGCCATAGGCATGCAGACGGTTATAGAGCGTCTTCAGGCTCACTCCCAGTATCGCCGCCGCTTTGCTCTTGCTTCCGTTGACCGCTTGCAGCGTTGCCATGATCAGGCTGCGTTGCGCACTTTCGAGCGATGTCCCTATCGGAATGATTAACGTGTCGCTGCCGGCCGTCACGACGCCTCGGCGCGCCTGGTTGAGCGTGTTGTCCAACTGTAATTCAATCACCCCATCGCTTAGCACGAAGCTGCGCTGGAGCACGTTGCGCAATTCCCGCACGTTACCTGGCCACGCGTAGTCTTGAAGTTCGGCTCGGGCGCCGCGCAGGAGTTTTTTCGTGATTCCGGCGTCGCGGTTCATCTCGTGCAAAAAGTGCGCTGCGAGCAACGTAACGTCACAACCGCGCTCCCGTAATGGAGGCAGGTGGATCGGGACCACCGACAGCCGGAAATAGAGATCTTCGCGCAGCTTACCTTCGGCGACGGCTTCGGCCGGATCGCGATTGGTTGCAGCGATGACCCGAACATCCGTAGCGATGTCACCTTCGCCGCCTACGCGGCAAAATTGGCCAGATTCCAGAACACGCAGCAAACGCACCTGCATTTCCAGCGACATCTCGGTGATTTCGTCCAGAAACAGCGTTCCTCCGTTGGCGCGCTCGAAGCAACCTTCATGCGTCCGCAGCGCGCCGGTGAAGCTGCCTCTTTCATGTCCGAACAATTCGCTTTCGATCAAATTCTCGGCAATCGCGCCGCAATTGACTGCGACGAATGCGCAATCACGCCGCGCGCTCAGACCATGGATGGTCGTGGCGACAAGCTCCTTTCCGGTGCCGCTCTCGCCCAGAATCAGCACGCTTGCCGATGAGGGGGCAACCTTGGCGATGCGCGCGAAGACGGTGAGCATCGACTCGTGCGCGCCAAACAGCGCGCCGAATTGCGTCAGTCTCTGTATCGGCTCGTCCGACTTTTGTATCGGCCCATCCAACTGTTCCAACTGCGTTGGCTCATCCGGCGCGCAATTTGGGCCTAGCGCCCACTTGGACAGCGCGGCCATGGGCGCGATAGGGGCACGCGTGTAAGCGTCTTTGTCCGCCTTGCCGTAATACAGCATGCTTCTCCTCCCTCATCAACGCTTGATGCGCGGGTGAGAAGATCATGTTGCGATCGCGGATAACGTCCTATCCGATGAGATGCGCATTTTTTTGTCGGAATCGGCACGCCGGCGCGTAGGACATATGCCTACGTTAAGGGCGCCGCGGCAAGCGACATAAGCGCACATCGATATAAGAGCGCGACATAAGAGCGTAATCGTACATAAAGGCACGACATAAGAGCGTAATATTGCAGCCCCAAATCATTGCTGATTCGGAGCCCTTCGTGCCGCCCCCGTCACTAACCGATCACCCATTTCCCTCGTGTGCGCTGCTCGCATCCGCGACGGCGCTTGCCGGTTTGGCCGGCGAAGCTGCGGCCAAGCCACGTCCTCGGGGGCGCCACGAGCCGGAGGTGAATCGTGCGCGTCGTCTATGCCAGCCATGGGGCCGCCTCGAATGGGTTGTCTCGCAGGTCGACGTGCGCGGTTTCGCGCAGACGTACTACGTACTCACCCCCGATCCGGCGGCGGCGCATGTCTACGAGCGCGCAGGGATTACCTTGACCCGGGGCTCCCGCGTCGTGTTCGACGAGGTGGAATTGCGTCCGCTCGCCGTGCTTCCGCCGATCGGGGTGGCCGCAGACGAGTCGCCGTCGGATTCGCCCTGTGGCTTCAATCCCTATTGGGACATTCGATAGCCTCGAAAAGCGCTTTCCTTAAAGAGAGCACCGGCGTAGTTCCCCTTGCGGCCGCGTGCAGGCTTTGACTACGAATCCATGAGCGACGTCAGCACCATGTTTGCAGCGGTGGAGGCGCCTTCAATTGCGCGCGTCCGGCTCACCTACAGCGTCGAGCTCGCGTACGAAGTTCTTTCCCCGACGGTGTTTGCGTTCAACGTTCATGCGGCGCAAACGGATCAGCAACGCGTCGTGGATGAATCCTGCGAACTCACGCCTCAATATTTTCATCGTCTTGAGTGCGAGTCGTTCACGGGGAACCGCGTGCTCCGTGTCGAGACGGAAGCGGGACCCTTCCGTATGGCGTATCGCGCCACGGTCGAACTGGCGCATCATTTCGCATCCCCTGGCACCACGACGGCAAATGCCGTCGCGGATATTCCAATCGATGCGTTTCGTTACCTGCGCACCAGCCGGTATTGCCAGGTCGACAAGCTCACCAAGGTCGCATGGTTCGAATTCGGGCAAATGTCGCGCGGTTATGACCAGGTCGCGGCCATCCGCGACTGGGTGCAGCGCCGGACCGTGTTCCAGCCGGGCAGCTCCAACCCCGGTACATCGGCGCTCGAAACGCTAACCGAGCATTCCGGCGTCTGTCGCGACTTTGCCCATTTGATGATCGGTTTTTGTCGCGCCTTGAATTATCCGGCGCGATTTGTCACCGGCGTTGACTATGGAGCCGCCCCGGCCTTGGGGCCTCCCGATTTTCATGCGTACGTCGAAGTCCTGCTGGGGTCGCGGTGGTACCTGTTCGATCCCACGGGCATCGCAACCACGACGGGGCTTGTCAGGATCGGCACCGGCAGGGATGCCGCGGATGCCAGTTTTGCGACGATCTTCGGCAACGTGCGCTCGGGAATGCCGGTCATCGACTTTTCAGCGGCCAACGACCCGGCTAACGGAATTGGTCTTCCGCAGCCGACGCCGCTCGCGATTTCTCTCGCCCAAGCTTGACCCAGAAGCTAGTGCCCCGTCGGGACACTGCTTGGCGCTCGTCGTGTCATTGGGCGCAGATATCCCCATAACAGCCGGCCCTGCGGGCTGATGCCGAATCGCGCCGCCGCCGCAACGAGCGGTCCCAGGGTCGCCAACAGCCCCGCCCCTCCGGCAACGCGTTTGACGGTCTTTGCCCTGCGCGAAGAAAAGCGGTCGCGGCCGACCAGCTTGTAACCGATGACGGCCGCAGCGACGACTGCCAGCACCGCCACCAGTGGCAGCCAGGTTGTCCCTCGACTGAACGCACTTTTCGTGTCATGCACGTGGGCGAGTGTGTAATGCCTCCGAAGAGCCAAGCGCTTTTCCAAGTGGGCGATTTTTTCGGTCAAAGCCACTTCCTGTTTCATGGTTGCTCCGTGGTGTCGTGTGGGGGCAGGGCATCGCGCCGAAATTGGCGAAGCGTTGCGGAAAACATGAGCTCCGGCACCTGACCACGAATCCAGAACACGATAATGACGCCGACAATAAGGTTGGCTAGCGCCGCGACCAGCAGCGCCCACGGCCAGGAGATACCGGCGGAAGTCGCCCACACGATGGCGCCGGCAATCAGGGCGATCCACGCAGTCACGACCAGAATCGATACGACGATGGCTGCGCAAAGGATCTTGACCAATCCGAATGAAGCCCGTTGCGCTTCAAGCGCAATCAGTTCGAGATGATCGGAGGCGAGAGTGCGTATGTCGTGGAGGACCGCCAAGGCGCTTGCAACCAAGCCAGGGCGCTTGTCGCGTGCGGGAACGTGTGCGGGGGCGGTCATTTCTCCTCCATTATCGGGTGGGGCGGGCCGACACCGGGCATACTTACCGGTTCCGGTCCGTAATAGGGGTGGCGCGGGTTCTATTACGATATGTATTCTTTTGCCGGACGGCTCGTCATCACGAAACTTTCATATTTTGAAGACCATAACGCCGCGAATGTTATCGGTGATCGATACGTAACGCTGTCGTCGCTGTCCTACACCGCCCCTGGATTTACATGCAGGCAGTCCCAGAATTGCGAATTCACCGTTGACAATCACGTGCAACCATTTGATTATCAACACGATGATGGTTGGCACAACGATTGCAGAGAAAGAGCAATAGTTCGGGCGATCGGCGCCCGAGATTTTTGAATGGGAGAACTTAAAATGAATTTGGATCGCATTGAAAGACTATTGACTGCCCTGTTCGCTGCGGCGAGCTTGAGTCTCGCCGGGACGGCGATTGGGCAAACCACGGCGCCACAGCAAAGCACGGCGCCACAATCGACGGCGCCGCGAGTGCCGGCGACCACCAGCGCAACGATGTCGAAGGACAGCTACAACGCCGAGCGCGACCGAGCGGCCGCGGCGTACAAGGCCGACAAAGAACGTTGTTCGCCGATGTCCGCCAACGCCAAGGACATTTGCATGGCGGAGGCCAAAGGCAAGGAGAAGATGGCCAAGGCGGAAGCCGAAGCTGCTTACAAGAACACCCCGAAAGCTCGTGAAAACGCACGGATGGCCAAGGCCGATATGCAATATAACGTTGCCAAGGAAAAGTGCGACGATTTGTCAGGCAACCCCAAGGACGTCTGCGTCAAGGAAGCCAAGGCCGCGTTTACGAAGACCAAGGCGGACGCCAAGGTCGATCGAGTTGCAGCGGACACCAGCCGGACGGCGACCGACAAGAAAACGGAAGCACGCAAGGATGCTGCTGAAGACAAGCGCGACGCCGACTACAAGGTCGCGATCGAAAAATGCGATGCGCTGAGCGGCGCGGCCAAGGAC
>JBPCLS010000207.1:0-11641 GCA_051003055.1 Casimicrobiaceae bacterium | reverse complement strand
GCCGCGTGGTTCGGCCGTCACGACCGCGACGCGCTGGTCCATCGCTCGTGGATGAAGAATCAAGGGTTTCCCCACGATCTTTTCGACGGCCGTCCGGTGATCGGCATCTGCAACACGTGGTCCGAGGTGACGCCGTGCAACGCGCACTTTCGCGAGCTCGCCGAACACGTGAAGGCGGGCATCCTCGAACGCGGGGGCTTTCCGCTCGAATTTCCGGTGATGAGCCTGGGCGAAACGTTGATGCGGCCCACGACGATGCTTTATCGCAATCAAGTCGCGATGGACGTCGAGGAATCGATACGTGCCAATCCGTTCGACGGTGTTGTGCTGCTGATGGGCTGCGACAAGACAACACCGGCATTGTTGATGGGCGCCGCGTCGTGCGATCTGCCGACAATCGGTGTCTCCGGCGGGCCGATGCTGAACGGCAAGTTCCGCGGCGAAGACATCGGCTCCGGCACGCACGTCTGGAAATTCACGGAGTTGTTAAAGACCGGCAAGATGAGCGAAGCCGACATGGTCGAAGCCGAATCGTGCATGTCACGCTCCGCGGGACATTGCATGACGATGGGCACCGCGTCGACGATGGCGGCGATGGTCGAGTCGCTCGGGATGGGATTGCCGGCCAACGCCGCGATCCCGGCGGTCGATTCGCGGCGCAAAGTGCTCGCGCGCATGGCGGGCCGGCGTATCGTCGAAATGGTGCACGAGGACCTGCGCATGTCGCACGTCCTCACCAAGCAGGCGTTCGAAAACGCCATCATGGTCAACGGCGCGATCGGCGGCTCGACCAACGCGGTCGTGCATTTGCTCGCGATCGCCGGACGAGTCGGCGTGCCGGTGTCGCTCGACGACTGGGACCGCCTGGGTCGCGACATGCCGTGCCTCGTCAACCTGATGCCCTCCGGCCAGTATTTGATGGAAGATTTCTACTATGCAGGCGGCGTGCCCGTCGTCGTCCGGGAGATCGGCAAGTTCCTGCACAAGAAGACCTTGACGGTCAACGGCCATTCGCTCTGGGATAATTGCAAGCGGGCCGTCAATTACAACGAGGCGGTGATCACCCCGATCGCCAAGCCATTCAAGCCGCTTGGCGGTATCGCCGTGCTGCGCGGAAATCTTGCGCCCAATGGCTGCGTGCTCAAGCCTTCCGCCGCGACGCCGAAGCTGTTGCGACACAAAGGACGCGCCGTCGTGTTCGAAAATATCGACGATCTGCACGGGCGCATCGACGACCCGGCCCTCGACGTCGATGCGTCCTGCGTGCTCGTGCTCAAGAACTGCGGACCGAAAGGTTATCCCGGCTTCCCCGAAGTGGGTAACTTCGCGCTGCCGGCGAAGCTCCTAAAGCAGGGCGTGCGGGACATGATCCGCATCTCCGACGCACGTATGTCGGGAACGGCGTACGGCACCGTCGTGTTGCATACGTCGCCGGAAGCCGCGGCGGGCGGGCCGCTTGCGCTCGTCGAGAACGGCGATCTGGTCGAGATCGACGTCGCCAAACGCAAAATCCATCTGCACGTTGCCGACGTCGAGCTTAAGCGACGCAGGGCACAGTGGACGCCGCTCGAGCCGCACGCGGATCGCGGCTGGGTCAAGCTCTTTTGCGCCACCGTGATGCAGGCGGACCAGGGAATGGACCTCGACTTTCTCGTGGGGAAGTCGGGCGCGAAAGTCGGCAAAGTCAGTCATTGACCTTGGGAGCCTGCATAGGCGCCTCTCGGCGCCGGTTTTAGTTGTGCTTCGCGTAAAACGCGTCGAAAGCCGTCTTCCACGTCTTTCCCTTGTCGGTCGACGCTTCCCACAACCGGCGCACCCGGCCATCCAACACGTTTCGTCATCGGCTTGGCCAATCGGTGTTGTAACTTCTACAAGATCGCGTGCTCTCGGCGCGACGGCTGCTCGCAAAAAGTTTCCCGTGCCTGTGCATCCAAGAGACGTAGTCGTGGGTAGTCCTTGCCACAGGGCGAGAAACGGCGCCGTGCCGAATCCACACCTGTGACATGGAGGTTTTATGAAGAGAATGGTTAAGCTGCTGGGCATCTCATCGATTGCCGGCGCGGCGTTGCTGGCCGGGAACGCATCCGCCAATCATCCGGTACTGGTCGAAGGAGAGTGGGACTTCGACGGTGACGGACGCATCGGTCTGGCGGAAGATAACGACGGCACGGACGGCGTGTTCGGCACGATCACCGCCGCCCTCGGCGCAGCGAATGGTGGCATCAATCAGAATGGACGGATCACCATCGTGACCTCGGGACGCTTTGCCGAGGTAGTCAACATCACCGCCGCCAACGGCAACGTCACCCTCGAAGCAGCCCCAGGCGTCGAAGCCAATATCGATGCCGTGATTACCGGCCCTCGCGCCCTCGACTTTCCAGCCAGCACCAACCTGGCGCGGCAGGGCGCGCCGGGCATCATCGTCAACGCACCGTCGAATCGCTACGTGAGCATTCGCAACGTCGTCAGCCGCAACTGGACCAACGGCATCGATGTACGCGGCGGTTCGCGCGTGGCTATTGAGAACTGCCGGCTCGAGAACAACGTGAATTACGGCATTCTGGTTCAGGACACGGCGAAGGTGAAGATCGATAACTGCGCGGTGCACGCGACCGGTTTCCGGACTGGCGCAGCGGCTGCGGGACAGACTAACAACTTCCCGACACAAAACACACCAATGCCGGGCAACGGTATCGAGTTCGAGGGTCAGTCGCGCGGGGCAGTGTTTCGCACCGAGGTGAGCGGCAGTTTCGGGGCAGGCATTTCCAGCACCCGAGGCAACGTCGAGACCAAAGATGTGTACCTGTTCGACAACAATCCGGATCAGAAGAACGAAGGCCGCACCCGAGATCGGTAACGGTTCCGGTCGTGCGCGGAACGCACTTACCGTGGTGCGGCGGGCGGCGGGCCTGAGCCTGCCCCCTACCCTACTCGCGGTAAAATCGATTCGGCGCCGCCAACAGCAGCCGGCGCATCCTCGGCGCCGGATGCTCACTCGCGCAGGCATGTTAGGGGCGATAGTCTCGCCAACAAGAAGATAGATCGCCGCTGGTCCGCATGCACGCGCCGCACTCGCAAATCGATTACGAAGCAACCCTCGCCGCCTGCGCACGCGGCGAGACCGCGGCCCTGAGTGAGCTGTACGAGCGCGACGCCGCATGGCTCATGGGCGTGGCGGTGCGGATCGTGAGACGTCGCGAGCTCGCCGCTGAGGCTGTGCACGATGCGTTCGTGCAGATCTGGCAAAAAGCGCATACGTTTGACCCGAGTCTGGGGTCTGGCCGCGGCTGGATTTTCAGCATCGTGCGAAACCGCGCGCTAACGACCGTGCGGCGTCAAAATCGGGAAATTGCAACTGACGATTCGTCGTTCGAGGATGTCGTCGATCCCGCCGCCGATCCTCTTGCTGATTTGACGCGATCGACCGAGGCGCAAGCTTTGCACCGCTGCCTCCTAGCGTTGGACGAGCAACGCCGCACGTGCATCCTGCTTGCGTATATGGATGGGCTCACGCAGCAACAGATTGCCGATCGCCTGCGCGCACCGCTGGGGACCGTCAAAGCGTGGATTCGACGCGGAATGATCGCGTTGAAGGAGTGCCTCGGATGAACTTCGACGACCCGGTAGAACGCGCAGCCTTGACCGGCGAATACGTCTTGGGCCAGCTATCGCCAGGTGATCAAGCGGAATTCGAGCGCGAGTTTGCGCGCAACCCCGAAGTGGCTCGCGCGGTCGCCGCGTGGCACGAACGGCTGTTGCCGCTTGCTCTGAGCGTCAAGCCACATCCGCCGCCGGACGAACTGTGGCCGTGCATCGAACGCGATATCGTGGCGGGCGTTTTCTCACGCGCGCCCAAGTCATCCGGGATTTGGTCGAATCTCGCTTTCTGGCGAGTGGCGACGGGAGTTAGCATGGCGGCGGCATTGGCGCTGGCGTGGATCGTCCTCGTCGCCGGACCGGTTTTACCGACTCAGCAATATGTAGCGGTGCTGCAGTCGCCTACGGACAGGAGCGCCGGCTGGATCGTGGAAACCGGTGCGCGTGATAGCGTGCGCCTGACACCGTTGCTGCCGACGCCGGTGGGCAGCGGTCAAGCGCTGCAATTCTGGACCAAGCCGGACGGCGCCGCCGGGCCGACGTCGCTCGGCCTCGTGCCGGCCGATCGGCCGACTATCGTGCCCGGATCGAGGCTCCCCGGCTTGAGTCCCAACCAGCTATTCGAGATTACGCTCGAACCCGCGGGTGGCTCACGCATCGGCCGCCCGACCGGTCCAATTTTATTTGTCGGACGCGCCGTCAAGGTCTGACCTCGCCACTCCCCCACACCGCAATCACGCCCTTCATCAGCGCGATCAAACGCTCGAAATTTCTCTGATCGCACGCGGCCGGATGACGCGGCAGTAAGTCGATTAACGTCGCCGCGGGGCAGGTCTCTAACTCACTATTGCCACTCCCCGATACCTCGGTGCGAAAGCGCGTCAATTGCCGGCATCGTTCCCTCCGGCTTGCTGGAGGAGGCCGTTCGCAGCGCCGATCGTGAGTGCGCTTGCGCATTGCTCGGCGGTGAGTTGCGTGTTGCCGGCAGCGGTGTCCTCGCGCATGAGATTGTCCGCGACGTCGGAGTGAGCGCCGGAATCGGTAAGCACATGCACGAGCTCGTGCGCGAGAGCAATCGGCAAGTCGCGCGTGGCCGCCGTAATCCACACCGTATCGGTCATCTCCGGACGCCTCGCCGCATTGGCACGACCAATTGCTTCGGCATCGAACGCTGGCCAATGAAGTGTGTCATCGACAAAGAATATCGCTGGCCTCCCGAGGCGCACCTTGCTCGCCAACTCGCGCGACACAGGGCTTGAGAGATTGCGGTATCGACGCGGTCCGTCGAATTCGTGCAGGTACGCGATGGTTTGCACGCCGCATTGGGCGAGGATCGCCGCTGCTCGCCGAGCTGCTGCAAGAATGACCTCGGGCGCCCAGCGTGTGCCGCTCTGCACCGCCATTTCGAGGCGAAGCAAGTGCGTGCGGCTCAGTCCGTGCGCCGGTTGCGCTGCTTGCTGCGCAACGAGTTCGCGAACGTCCAGCGTCCGGGTGCGCACGATCCGCACTGCGGCGTCGGCGTCTTCCTGCGCCGACGCTAGAGTTGGCGCAGCGAACAGCAAGCTCAGCACGGCAACGTGCAAACGCCGCCGCAGACCCAGTATGGGCAAAATCGTCTGCGCTAACGGATGCCTAACTGCGGCAATGATCCGCGGCCTTTCAGCAATCAGGCGTCGGTCGTCTTGTCGACGGGCGGCTTTAAGGGGTCTTCCGGCGGTTGTTCCTGCTGAGCTCCGGCTTTGCGTTGTTGCTTTTGCTCCTTCTTCTGCTTCTTGACGAGGTCTCTTTGGCGCTTCGCGAATTCATAGTTGGGTTTAGGCATTGGCGACCCCTGTTCAATGGGATTGAAGGTTCGGGAATAAGACCTCCATTATCCTTGGTTGTTGGCGACCGCGAAACAGCGCAGGCGCGGCTTTCTCTCATTTTCGTCATTCCTTGCGCATTGCCAACGATCCATTTTCCCTCACGACGACGAAACGATCGCCGTTTTCCGGCCGTATGGGCGGCGCCTCCACTGCGCTTCCGGACGGAAGCAGCGTCGATTGCGCGGGCCGGCAGCGCTCGTGCGAACCCGTCGATCGAGGCGGCAGAGAAAATTGCTGATCGTCGAGCTTGTATGCGACCGCCGTTCCCGATCGGTTGGCAATCGCAAACGCGACGGTGCTTGCCTTCGGCCGTCCAAACATCTGCACGGCATAGTAATAGCCGGTCTTGCCGCTGCGTGCGACGGCGACACCGGTGGCGCTGACATCCGGGTCCAGCATGTTTCTACGGTGACCGGGAGATCGCTTCCAGCCCTCGACCAAGCCCGAGGCCAATGCTTCCGGCGTGAATCCTGTCGAGCTGTATTGATACGCGATGTTCTCGGCGATGATGCAGTGATCGTACCCGTACCGGTCAGCCCTGCTGGCGGGCGTACCTCCGTCCGCCTCGTGCCCATATTGGCTCGTGCCGCCCATGTAATCGGCAAAGTACGTTGCCGCTTCGCTGAGTTGCGGATTGGCTTCGACTGGAAGACGATTCTCCTGTCTCCGGAACGCATTCGTCCGAGCGATGATCTGCTGCGTGACTAACGAAAGGTCCGGCAGAACGCCCGGCGCGCCGGCGCCTGCCGCGAGCTTGTGTGGTTCAATCGGGGACTGCGCGGCAGGCGCTATCGCGCCCGTTACGCTCACCGCGCCCATGAGGATAGCGAACAGACTCGCCGGGCACAAAAGGGACAGGTGCATCATCTCTTGTTGGTAGGTGTTGGAGACGTCGGATGTCCAAATTGGAGCGCTATCGGCTCGAAAGGTGCAGCGAGAGACTTGCGGTATTCTTGAACGATATCACCAGGTGCATGCGTTGACAGCAGCGGCTTGCTCGCCGGCTCCGGCGGCAATTCGCAGTACGTTTTTCGCATCGCTTCCCCACCGATGACCAGAAAACTCACGTTTGGCAGGACCGCGAAGGCGATCGCGAAAGACCCCGGTCCCTTCATCAAACGGGTCGCCAAAGGATTTCGCGCGAACCAGGGATTTTTGCTGGCCGGGGCGGTTGCCTATTACACGCTGCTCTCGCTCGTGCCACTGACGATTCTCGTGCTCATCGTGTTGTCGAATTTCGTCGAAGAAGCGGAATTGCTGCGGACGATGGATCGCTACCTCGAGCTGGTCGTTCCGGGGCAGTCCGACGCGATCATGGCAGAGCTCACGACTTTTCTCGACCATCGCGACGTCATCGGTTGGGTCTTGATCGTCACGATCATTTTTTTCAGCTCGCTTGCCTTCACCGTACTGGAAAATGCGATGTCGGTGATCTTCCATCATCGGGTCGCGATCAAGCGGCGGCATTTCCTCATTTCTGCGCTCATCCCATACTGCTTTATCCTGTCGTTGGGAATCGGTTTGCTGGTCGTGACGGTCGTGTCCGGCTCCCTTCAGACGATGGGCACCGAGGACGTCGACCTATTCGGCAAGACGTTTTCGCTGGGCGGGCTCTCCGGCTTCCTGTTCTACGCAATCGGCGTGGTCGGCGAGATTCTCGTCCTGTCGGCAATCTACCTCGTCATGCCGGTGGGCCGCTTGTCGTGGCGTCACGCATTGATCGGCGGCGTCACGGCGGCAGTGTTGTGGGAGATCGGCCGCCACACGCTCGTCATCTACTTCTCGACGTTATCGCAGGTCAGCGTCGTGTACGGTTCACTGACGACTTCCATCGTCGTGCTGCTGAGCCTGGAAATCGCGGCGATGGTGTTGCTGATCGGCGCACAGGTGATCGCAGAATACGAACGTTTCCGCACCGAGCGGACCGACGTGGCGCCTAAGCCGATGCGCACCGATTGACGTAGCTGCCGCCGCAATACCGGCACCTTATGCTAGCCGGCGCCAGACGCTCGCCAGCCACGGTTGCTGATCGCGCGGCAATCCCGCTGGGCGGTAATAGTGCGTCAGTTCGACGAACCCCGCGGCACTAGCGATTTTGCGCCAAGTGTTGAGGTCATGGTACGCGCCATAGCGTCCGCGGTTCCAGCCCTCGGTGTTGTCGCCGCGAGGGTTCGAACTGAACAGCGCTCCTCCCGGTTTCAACGTCGCGTGCAATTCACTTAACACCCGCGGCAGTTCCTGGCTGGGGACGTGAAACAGGGCGGCGTTCGCGAATACGCCATCGAAGCGTTCTGCAGGCAGATCGAGCTTCAAGAAATCCTGCTGCCAAACTTCGCAGTCGCTATACGCGCGCGCCATTGCAGCGAAACGGGCAGCGCCCTCGAGGCCGATTGCCTTGTGGCCGAGGTCCGCGAATGCCTTGAGGTCGCGTCCCGGCCCGCAGCCTAAATCGAGAATCGTATACGGCGGCTTACCAGCGATGTAGTGCAACAGCGCATCGATGTTCTGCCGGACGTCGTGGTCGCGTGTGCCTTCCCAGAAATCTTCGGCGCGCTGGTTGTAATGTTCCAGCGTGCCGTCCGCGATTTGCTTAAGGTCCTGCGCATTCAGTTTCATGGGTACGCGCCACCGAAGCCCTTCATAGTGCACGACAAGACCCGGAAGAAAACATATTCTCCGGTTAGTGCTTGTGTCCGGTCTCTTGTGTCCCTGCGTAATGTTCGCGCAGCACATCGCGACCGAAATCACCCTTGAAGTCGCGCCATACGGTATGAATGTGATTGCCATCGTCCTGCGACGAGTCGTACTCGATGAGAAACGACGGCCCCTGAATTCGATAATAGTGCGGTTTGCCGCGCTCGGTAGCGCCGGCCCAGCCGAAGCGAATATTGGCAACGCCCCCTTCTTGCACGCGATTCCTGCGTGCTAGGGCGAGGCTGGGCTCAAAGTTATTGGCGTACACATCGATCGGTTTCAAGAGGTGTGCGGGCTGCGCGTCGGTGAGTTTTTCGGCGCCGATGCCTTTTGCCTCCAACGGTTCAACTCGGTCTTTGGCGCCGGTGACGATGTCGCCATAGGTGCGGGTGTCGAATACCGCCTCCTTGCGCTGCGCTTCGGTCAGTAAAGCGAGCAGGGCACGCGCTTCGTCTTCCTCCTCTTTGAGCACACGCAGCCCCTTTTTCGCCCCATTTCTCACCTCCGCCGGATTAGCGCCGAAAAAACTGGGTGTGTTCACGACCATGAGGTCGCCCGCGAGTGTGAAGTTGAGCGACAAGTGATGACCCTCGAACCGCCAGCCCCAGGCTTTGCGTGCATCGGGTGTGCCGTAAATGGTGATGTGATACTTCTCCGGGTCGCGCATCAGCCCGAAGGTCTCGATTTCGCGTAGCACCAGTTCCAGCTCGATGATGTTGGTCACGCGCCGATAGCCTTCGACCGAGAGCGCCTGCTTCAGCAACGCATGCACGGCTTCCTGCTGTTTGGCATCGAGCTGCTTGAACGAGATGCCGTTGCGGCTCCTGGGCGTGAAATGCCAGTTCACGCGGTCGGCATCCGCGAAGGGGCGCAATGCCTCGCGCGCGAGCTTGTCCGGCAGCATGGCCACGAAATCGGTGGCGGCCAAACGCATCTTGCCCGCCGCCGACCGCGTCGGATGCGGCTGATCCTTGGCTGCAGGCGCGCTGCTCGAGGTAACCGCGGCGAGGAGAAGCAGGGCGAGTGGGATCCGCATATCACCTTCTCAGTTGGCGCTCGACGTGCCGAGCTTGACGCCAAAATAGACGAATAGCCCTCCTATCGTACGGTTGAGCCAAAGCGCGACGTGGTTCTTCCCGCGAAGATGCTTGGCGATGACGGCCGCCGACCACGCGACCAGCAAGTTCCAAAGTATCCCATTGCAATTGAAGATCAGTCCTAAAAACAGGAAAGCCACCGTCTTGTTGGGAGCGTCGGGCGCGACGAATTGCGGCAAGAATGCGAGGAAGAACAACGCCACTTTCGGATTCAGGACGTTGGTCAGAAAGCCCTGCAAAAACACGGTTCGCAACGTGGCGGCTCGTTGCGCCGGCAGCAACGGAGTGCCCTGCGGGCGCGCGCGGAACAACCCTATACCGACGTAGATCAAGTACCCGGCACCCACCCATTTGATGACGGTGAACGCGGTGGCGGACGCGGCGATCAGCGCCGATAGGCCGAGCGCCACGGCGAAGATGTGGACAAAGCAACCGGCGCCGATTCCCAATGCAGCGACGGTGCCGCCACGCCGCCCATGTGTTGCGCTGCGACCGAGGATGTACATCGTGTCGGGGCCCGGCGTGATATTCAGCAGCAGCCCTGAAACCACGAACAGCGCGAGATCGGTCGTGCCAAACATGCGAGCAATCGTCCAGTCGAGAGGTGCGCCGCGAATTAATGCAATTTTGACAGAGGCCCGGGTTTGCGTATAATGCCATCCACAGGGATGGTAAATGGATGGTATAAGGATGGCGAAAGATACACACGACGGGCGTTCCAAAGGCGTGGACAGCGAGAAGATCACGATCAATCTCGGCCTTGTCGACTTGGGTCAGATCGACTTGCTGGTGCAGGAGAATTTTTACTCCAACCGCACCGACTGCATCCGCACGGCGATTCGCAACCAGCTCGCGACGCATGCCGAATTCGTCAAACAGACGATAGCGCGGCGCACGCTCGCTCTTGGGTTGCAGCGCTTCACCCGCCAGGATCTCGAAGCAGCAAAGTCCTCGGGCCGAAAGCTGCGAATTCAAGTGCTGGGTCTCGCTGTCATCGCCGACGATGTCACTCCTCAACTCGCGCGCGCCAGCATCGAATCTCTGGCCGTGTTGGGTGCGCTGCACGCGAGCCCGGCGGTAAAAGCTGCGCTGGCCGATCGCATTCATTGAGCTTTAAAAAAAACGTGAAGGACATATTGAACGTGAATGAAAACGTACAAACAGAAATGCGCGAGGCGACTCGACTCGTCGGCCTTGGGCGTCTTTTCGATGCCACGGCGACCATTCAGCGCGCGCTTGCGGGAGGGCATCCCGGTGCACCGTCGTCACAGCAGGATGCCGGGCATGGCAAGCCGCCGCTGGAAGGAAGCTTCAGCGTAGTGGAGAGCAGCGCAGAGAACGGCGCATCGGAGCCCTCCGCAGTTCCGTCAGGCGATACACGCATAAACGGCGACGACGATGCAGTGATCGTTACTGCGCCGCCGCGGACTCCACTTACGCACCCCGGGTTTTGGGCACGCTCGACTCCGCGCAATGGATTCGAGCGCAGTGGCGAGGCGGCTTCCGGTGCGCGCTTTCTCACCGGGTCTTATACGGGCTCGGCGGGTACTCGCCGCTATAAGGTGTATGTGCCGAGCAGCTATTCCGGGCGCGAGTTACCGCTGCTGGTGATGCTCCATGGCTGTACGCAATCCCCCGACGATGCCGCCGCGGGCACCGGCTTCAATCAGCTGGCTGAGGAGCATGGATGGCTGGTGCTGTACCCGGCGCAGGCCCAAGCTGCCAATCGCCAGAAGTGCTGGAACTGGTTCCGAACAGGCGACCAGTTCCGAGACGGCGGCGAATCCGCGCTGCTTGCGGGCATGACCCGCGAGATCATGGTGACCTACGCCGTGGACGCGCGACGCGTTTACGCCGCGGGACTCTCAGCGGGTGGCGCAATGGCCGCAGTCCTCGGCGCCACGCACGCCGATCTGTTTGCAGCCATTGGCGTACATTCGGGACTTGCCTATCGTGCCGCGCACGACCTTCCCTCTGCGCTTGCGGCCATGCACGGAGGCGTTTCGCCGTCTGCCGCGCAACCGAACATAAGGGCAGAAACCTGCTCGTATTCGCGGGTGGTACCCACGATTGTTTTTCACGGCGACCGCGACGCCACCGTGTCTCCGGCAAATGGAGAACGAATCATTGCGCAATGCGCCGCCGCGCTGTCAAAGGAGACGACCTTGCGAATTGCATCAAACTCGGGCCAAGTACCCGGAGGACATGCGTATACACAACGTGTCTACGAAAATTCGACCGGAGCCCCACTGCTGGAGCACTGGCTGATTCACGGGGCAGGACATGCGTGGTCCGGCGGCAATGCCGGCGGCAGCTATGTCGATCCAAAAGGGCCCAGCGCGGCGCACGAAATGATGCGTTTCTTTGCGGCACACCCGCGAGCCGAAT
>JBPCLS010000206.1:0-10275 GCA_051003055.1 Casimicrobiaceae bacterium | reverse complement strand
GGGGTCAGGCCCGCCGCCTCCCGCGCTTGCGCGAGCAGGCTGCCGGCTGTTCCGGAAGAGTCACGCAACGTCGCGGAGGCCAGTGTGTCGGAATCCGCCGTCATTCGCACGCCCCTGGAATGGCCTTCGTCTCGGCGGCGCCCGGATAGCGATTGCGCAGTTGCGATGCATACGAGGCTTCGGCTTGGCGGTCGCCCAACTTGCGCTCGATGCACATGCCGAGATAGAGCGCTTCGGCCGGGGGGCTGTTCTGGAGCATGCCGGGCCGGATGAAGAGGCGCGCCTCGTCGAGCCGCGCTTCTTTGTAGACGAGGAGCGAAAGGTTATACGCTGCAATTACGTTGGCGGGAGCGACGGCGAGCGCCCGGCGGTAATAATCTTCAGCGCGTTTGTTATCGCCGACCGACGCCGCGCATTTGCCCGCGTTGGTCAGCGCCACCTCGGGACTCCGGTAGAGAGGGTTGCGCACCGCCAAATCGAATTCGGCGATGGATTCGCGCGCCCTGCCGTGCGTGCACAGGTACCACCCCCAGTTGTGCCGGATCTCCGAGTCGTTGGGCGCGATTTCCAATGCCCGGCGGAAATTGAGCTCAGCGTCGCGGTCCTGCGCCAGCATTGCGTAGACGAGGCCGTAGACGTTGTAGATTTTCGGGTTGCTCGGATCGAGCTTGACCGCTTCCTTCAATTCCTGCAGCGCCACTTCCATCTGGCCGCGCTCGTAGTAACCGGCGGCGAGATCGGCCCGAATCTGCGCGCGCGTCGGAGCGGGCGTTTCCTGCACCTGCGGCGTCGGGAGCGGCATCACCTGCGGCGGCGTGGAAGATTTCGACGCGCATCCCGCGACGAGCGCCGCCAGAATGACTCCGCTAACGGTCAGGCGGGCGAAACGGCGCATGGGGCAAGCCTCCTCGAATCGGGATCAATGGGGGACTCAATTAGCGACCGCGGGTGCGATGCGCGTTGCCAACCGGCGCTTGGTGCGGTCGAGCACCTGTCCCGCGAGTTGGCCGCATGCGGCGTCGATCTCATCGCCCCGGGTCTTGCGAATCGTCGTCACCAGACCGGCATCCGACAACCGTTGCTGGAACGCCTCGATTTTTGCGCGCGAGCTCGTGCGGAACTCGGTTCCGGGAAACGGATTGAACGGAATCAGGTTGAACTTGCACGGCACGTTGCGGACCAGCTCGGTCAGCTCGCGCGCGTGATGCGGCTCGTCGTTGACGTCAGCGAGCATGACATATTCGAAAGTGACGAAATCGCGCGGCGCCCGCTCCAGATAGCGCAGACACGCCGCCATCAGCTCGGAAAGCGGGTGCGTCCGATTGATCGGAACGAGGCGATCACGCAATGCGTCGTTTCCGGCGTGCAACGACACGGCGAGCGCGACCGGACATTCGTCGCGCAACCGGTCGATCAAGGGCACCAGTCCGGATGTGGAGAGTGTCACGCGCCGGCGGGAAAGTCCGTACGCGTTGTCGTCCAGCATCAACGCAAGTGCCGACACGACGTTGTCGAAATTGGCGAGCGGCTCGCCCATGCCCATCATCACGACATTGGTGATCGGCGGGCGGCCATGCTGGATCCACGGCGCCGTGACGCCGTCCGCGAGCAACGTCCGGTTGGCGTGCCAGAGTTGGCCGATGATCTCACCGGCGGTCAGGTTGCGGTTGAAGCCCTGCTTGCCGGTTGAGCAAAACGCGCAATCGAGCGCGCATCCCGCTTGCGACGAAATGCACAGTGTTCCCCGGCCAGGCTCCGGGATATAAACGGATTCCACGGCGTTGCCGTTGCCCGCGTCCAGCAACCACTTGCGCGTCCCGTCTGCGGCGGTCGTGTCGCGGATGACTTGCGGACCGCGGATGGTCGCTCCCCGCGCGAGAGCTTCGCGCAGCGGTTTCGCGAGATCGGTCATCGCGGTCACATCGTCGACAAAGCGTTGATGCACCCACCGTGACACCTGTTTCGCGCGAAACGGCCGCTCACCGCGTTGGGCGAAAAACGCAGCCAGCGCTTCGGGATCGAGATCGAGCAGATTGGTCATCGTGCGGCGAATCGCTTATTTACGTTAAATCAAGAGCGGCGAGCGGGCATTTCACGTTGCAAGGTTCGGGAAAAAATACGCGACTTCGGCTTTTGCGGTATCGGGTCCATCGGACCCATGAACGGCGTTGGCATCGATCGATTGCGCGAAATCGGCGCGGATCGTGCCCGGAGCGGCGTCTTTTGGATCGGTCGCACCCATCAATTCCCGGTGCCTGGCGATGGCGTTGTCGCCCTCGAGCACCTGGATCATCACCGCGCCGGAAGTCATGAATCCGACCAAATCGCGGAAAAACGGCCTTTCCTTGTGGACCTCATAGAATCCCTCCGCTTCGGCGCGCGAGAGTTTGGCCATTCGCGCCGCAACGATTTTGAGGCCGGACTTCTCGAAACGACTATAGATTTCGCCGATGACATTCTTCGCGACAGCGTCTGGTTTAATGATGGAAAGAGTGCGTTCAGCCGCCATTCCCTGCTCCGACCAAATAACGGCAAGTAAATTTAAAATTGTAACACGCGTGCCCGCCTGGCCGAGCCGCTCGTAAGGGCCTTCCGCTGGTCTAGAATCCCGGTTTGCGCGCTGGCGCTGTCATTCATAACTTCGGAGGAGTTCTCATGTACCGCATCAAGATCGCATTGATCGCCGCACTCTCGCTCGCGGCCACCGTGGCTGCCGCTCAGGAATATCCGGCGAAGCCGGTCGCGTTGATGGTGCCTTTTGCCGCCGGCGGCCCGACCGATACGGTCGCGCGTTCGCTCGCGCAAGCAATGGGAAAACATTTGAAGCAGACAATCGTCGTCGAAAACACGCCGGGCGCCGGCGGCACGATCGCGCCGACCAAGCTCAAGAACGCCACGCCCGACGGCTATACGTTGCTGCTCGCGCACATTGGGATGTCCACCGCTCCCGCGTTGTATCGCACCCTTCCGTTCAAGCCGCTTGAGGACTTCGAACACGTCGGGCAGGTCGTCGACGTGCCGATGACGTTGATCGGGAAGAAGGATATGGCGGCGAAGGACATCAAAGAACTCTTGGCGTTCGTCAAGGCAAACAAGGACAAGGTCACGCTCGCGAACGCGGGGATCGGATCGGCGTCGCACCTGTGCGGGCTGCTGCTGATGAGCACCTTGCAGACCGATATGACGACCGTTCCGTACAAGGGCACGGCGCCGGCGATCAACGATTTGCTGGGTGGCCAGGTCGATTTGCTGTGCGACCAGACGACGAATACGACGCAGTACATCACGAGCAACCGCGTAAAGGCGTACGGCGTGACCTCGCGGACGCGCCTCGATCCATTGAAGGATCTGCCCCCACTCGCGGAGGCGGGCCTCCCCGACTTCGAGGTCGTCGTCTGGCACGGCATCTATGCGCCGAAAGGTACGCCCAAGCCGGTAATCGACAAGCTCGTGACCGCGCTCCAGGCGGCGCTCAAAGATCCGGCATTCGTGCAGAGGATGAACGACCTCGGTTCGCAGGTGGTGGCGACGAACAAGGCCACCCCCGAAGGCTTGCGCACGCATCTGCGCGCGGAAATCGACAAATGGACGCCGATCATTCGGAAGGCCGGCGTTTACGCAGACTAATCGCGTCGATCAAGAACCGTGGAGCCGGATGCCACTGCGTTCGGCTCCCACCGCAACGCGAAACCGGGAGCCTTGCCGCTCGCCTGATACGCAACGTCGACGCCGAGATGGGGGACGGCCGCTAATTCATCGCCGCAGAACAAAAGCGGCAACCCGCGGCGCTGCCATTCGGGGACGCCGGCTTCGTGCAGAATTGCCTTGAGCGCTCGCCGCGGCCTTCCCGGCGCGAGTTGCAGCCGTTCGCCTCCTCCCCGCCCGCGCACGGTGACCTGCGCGGCGCCGAAACGCTCGGCGGAAACACCTTGGCCGAGCGTGCGTTCGAACGCGAGCATCCCGTGCGGAAGTGCCAGGAGTGCCTGCCCGGCCCACGGCACTGAATACGCCGGCGGCGGCGGTGCATGTACGACGATGCGACTGTGGTAAACGCCGATCTCCGTGCCGCCATGCGCGAGTCTCACTCGCGCATCGGGACGGGCGTGCGTGAGCTGCGCGAGCATCGCTGCAAGGCGCGCGCTCGAGGGTGCCGGCAAGCCGTGCTGCCGCAGAAACCAGCGGAGCAAATTGCGTGCGCGATGCGGCGCTAGCCCACCCAACGACGCGCGGTCGAGTGTTGCACCGTCGAACGCTGTACTCGCGTCAAACGCGGCCAGTTCGTCGAGCAATAGGGCAGCTTCGCCCTGATGCGCCGCGGCTCGCGCCAGTATCGGTACAACCTGCGGCGCGATGGCTTTGAGCGCCGGCAACGCGGTAGTCCGCAGCGCGTTGCGCACGTGCCGCCGGTCGAGATTACTTTCGTCGTCGACGAACGCGAGCTTGCACGCCGCTGCGTAGCCATCGATCTCGCTTCGCGCAACACCGAGCAGCGGTCGCAGCCAAAGGAGACCACGCGGATCGCGCCGCGTTTGCGGCATCGCGGCCAGGCCGTGCGGTCCGGCGCCGCGGAGGAGTTGCAGCAACAGGGTTTCCGCCTGATCGTCCTGGTGATGCGCGAGTGCGATGTGCGATACCGCTGGCTCCAGCGCCGCATCGGCCAACGCCGCATAGCGAGCGCGGCGTGCTTCCGCCTCGAGGGAGAAACCGCGCGCGCGGGGCACGTCGACCTTGCACACAGAGAGCGGGATGTTGCGGGCACGGCAAAGATTCGCGCAAAACTGCGCCCATGCGTTCGCGTTGATTGATAAGCCGTGGTGCACGTGAATCGCGAACAGCACGAGCGAACGCGTGGTGGCAACCTGCGCAAGCGCGTCGAGGAGGACAACGGAATCGCGCCCGCCCGACAACGCCACGGCGAGCCGCCCGTCGTGACCGACGTGCGCATCGACGGTGGCCGCTACGGTGGTCACTACGCGCGCGCGAACCGCCGCGATAGCGGACTCATCGCCCGAGGAAGCGAATCGCGGCATCGTGTGCAATCGGTAAGTACGCAGCCCGGATGCGGGCTGCTAACTCGGGATAATCTCCTTGAACTTGCCGTAGGAGAGAATTTTATCTTCGCGCGCTTCCAGCAGCGTATCGAGCGACTGGTCCTGCAGTTGCCGCATCGCTTCCGTCAACGCTTTCTTGAGCGTCACCATCATTGCCGCGTGATCGCGGTGCGCGCCGCCCGGCGGTTCAGGGATAACCTTGTCGATCATTCCCGACTGTTTCAAACGTGCCGCGGTGATGCCCAGCGTTTCCGCGGCCTCGGCTGCGTGCTCGGCGGATTTCCATAGAATCGACGCGCAGCCTTCGGGGGAAATCACCGAGTACGTTGCGTACTGCAGCATCTGCGTGATATCGCCGACCGCGATTGCCAGCGCGCCGCCCGAGCCGCCTTCACCGACGACGGTAACCAGAATCGGGATGCGCAAGCCGGCCATTTCGTACAGGTTGCGTCCGATCGCCTCGGATTGCCCACGTTCTTCGGCGCCGATCCCAGGATAGGCGCCGGGCGTGTCGACGAATGTGAACAGCGGCAGTCCGAATTTTTCGGCGAGCTTCATGAGCCGCAGCGCTTTTCGGTACCCTTCCGGGCGCGGCATGCCGAAGTTGCGGTGAATTTTCTCTTTGGTATCGCGGCCCTTCTGATGTCCGACGACCATGCACGGCTTGCTGTTGAAGCGGGCGAGGCCGCCGACGATTGCGGGATCATCCGCGTACGAACGATCGCCGTGGAGCTCGCGGAAATCGGCGAACATGCCGGCGATGTAGTCGAGCGTGTAAGGCCGCTGCGGATGGCGTGCGACTTGCGCGATCTGCCACGCCGAGAGCTTGCTGTAGATATCCTTGGTGAGCTGCTGACTTTTTTTGGAAAGGCGGGCGATTTCGTCGGAGATATCGACGGCGGAATCCTCGTGCACGAAGCGCAGCTCGTCGATCTTTTGCTGTAATTCGGCGATCGGCTGCTCGAAATCGAGAAAAGTCTGTTTCATAGCGGGAGCACCGTAGGCTGTTCACGCATCTTAGCGCATCGATGGGCCTAGAATGGCGTGGATTGCATTCCTCGGTTGTGCACAATGCCGCGAACCACGACGCCCGCAACCACGACGTTTTCCAAAGTCGGCCGCATCGGTCTCATCACCGTCGACCATCCTCCGGTCAACGCGCTATCGCAAGTCGTGCGCCAGGAGCTCGAAGAAGCGCTGGCCGCGGCCGTTGCCGATACTGACGTCGCCGCCATTGTGCTTCTGTGCGCGGGCCGTACGTTTTTTGCCGGCGCGGACATACGCGAATTCGGCAAACCGCTGGTCGAGCCCGGGCTGCCGGAAATCGTGCAACAGATCGAAGACGCGCCAAAGCCCGTGATTGCCGCGATCCACGGCACGGCGCTGGGGGGTGGCTTCGAAGTTGCGCTGGCGTGTCATTTCCGCGTGGCCGTGCCGAGCGCCAAGGTTGGTCTGCCGGAAGTGAAGCTCGGCCTAATCCCGGGGGCCGGGGGTACGCAGCGCTTGCCGCGCCTCGTCGGCGTTGCAGCGGCGTTGCAAATCATCGTTGGCGGCAATCCGGTGCCGGCTGCGAAGGCGCAGTCGCTGGGCGCGATCGACACAATCGTCGAAGGGGATTTGCGGACTGGCGCGATTGCCTTTGCCGAACGGGTTGTCGCCGAACGACGGGAGGTGCGCCGGGCGAGCAAACGCAATGCGAAGGTCGACAGCCCCAATTTTTTCGCCGAGTTCGAACAGAGCATCGCGCGGAAACAACGCGGCTTCCTTGCCCCCTTTTACGGTATCAAGGCCGTGCAGGCGGCGATCGCGTTACCATTCGAGCAGGGGATGCGGCGCGAGCGCGAGCTCTTCATGGAACTGCTCGACTCAAAGCAGTCCAAAGCGCAGCGGCACGTTTTCTTCGCCGAGCGCGAAGTCACCAGAATTTCCGGTGTGCCGGACAAAACGCCGACGCGCGACATCAAGTCGGTGGCGGTGCTCGGCGCCGGCACGATGGGCGGCGGCATTGCCATGTGCTTTCTCAACGCCGGCATACCGGTGACACTGCTCGAAACGAGCCCAGAAAACCTGGACCGCGGCCTGCACACGGTCCGCAAGATCTACGCGAGCAGCGTTGCCAAGGGCGGCTTGCAGCAGGAGGAAATGGACCGGCGGATGAGTCTTCTCCAGCCGACGCTTGCCTACGACGATTTGCGCGATGCGGATCTAGTCATCGAAGCCGTCTACGAAGACATGGCGGTCAAAAAGGACGTATTCGGCAAACTGGACGCCGTATGCAAGACCGGCGCGATTCTAGCTTCCAACACGTCGTACTTGAACATTGATGAAATCGCCGCGTCAACCACGCGACCGCAGGACGTGCTGGGCATGCACTTTTTCAGCCCCGCCAACGTCATGAAGCTCTTGGAAAACGTGCACGGCGAAAAGACCGCGCCCGACGTCAGCGCCACCGCAATGAAAGTGGGCAAGACGATCGGCAAGGTGCCCGTGCTGGTGGGTGTTTGCGACGGCTTCGTCGGCAACCGCATGCTGGCCAAGCGCACGCGCGAAGCCTATTTTCTGCTGGAAGAAGGCGCGACGCCGCAGCAGATCGACCGCGTGCTCTTCGACTTCGGTTTTCCGATGGGACCGTTCGCGATGGCCGATCTCGCCGGGCTGGACATAGGTTGGCGCAACCGCAAGTCCAAGCTCGAAAGACTCGCGCCACGCGAGAAGGCAAACAATCTGCTCGACAAGATCTGCAAGCTGGGCCGATACGGTCAGAAGACCGGCGCCGGCTTCTACCGGTACGACGAAAAGCGCGCGGCGACGCCCGATCCGCTTATCCTCGAGCTGATCGTTGCGCACTCGCAGGAGCGCGGGATCACCCGGCGTGGCATTCCCGATCAGGAAATTCTCGAACGCTGCCTCTACTCGATGATCAACGAGGGCGCGAAAATTCTCGAAGAAGGTATCGTGGCTCGGCCGCTGGACATCGATATCGTATGGATCCACGGCTTCGGTTTCCCCGCCTATCGGGGCGGCCCGATGTTCTACGCCGACGAGATCGGATTGAAGACCGTGTTCGAGGCCATGTCCAAGTATCGGGATTCGTTGGGAGCGGAATACTGGACCCCTGCTGCGCTGCTCGAAAAGCTCGCAGACCAAGGAAGAGGGTTCTACAGCTCGTCGCGGCTAGAGTGACCGCCCAACTCCTGCAAAGCTCCGGCAAACCGCATCGCGTGCCAGCCGCTATAAAGCTATGGCGGCAGCGGAGGGAGCTGTTTCGACTGGCCGCGCCACGCGGCGAACCCTTCGAAAACGGTAGTCTTCGCGCGGACCTACGGCGAGGACGGCGCTGGCACCGGGAAATCGGCTGCGAAATCCCGCCCCATCGCCGCCGCGATACGCGCGAAATCGGTTTCAGGCACGCGCACGACACCGAAGCGGAAAGCGGCACCCCAATGCGTCTTGCTGCGGATAAACGAAAGATCGTCGAGCAGCGGCTTGATCGCTGCTTCCTGCGCGGCAAGGTAATCGACGGCAAGGCGGAACGGTCGCTCGCCGTCTGGGAGATCCGCCTGAAATATTTCCCCGTCGCGAATGCGGCCTATCGCGGTAAACGCCTGCACCGGCTGGCCGAATGGATGCTCGATGCGCGGAGAGTAGAACGCGAATCCATCACCCGCGCGCATCCGTTCGAGTGGGCCTGCCTTGCCGTGGTTTACCTGCGTGAAGGCGCCCGCCACGCCGTCTGACGCGTGCTTTTTCGATACGACTCCGATCCAATAATTGCGTGCTGTCATGATTGGGTCTCCGATAAATTGCAGTGAGGGTGCAATGAGGGCGGCGTTTCGTGCGGCTGTGCTGGATAAGCTAACCGAAATCGGCTCCTATGCCGATTAGACCTTTGGACGAACCGGCTCACGGCGACGGTCGATAGTCGCCCGCGACCCCGTCGTAACCTGGCAGGCTGCTAAAATCGGCCGGGATCAACGAAGACATGATGACGACGCATCGCATTGCAGTAATTGCCGGCGACGGGATCGGCCAGGAGGTCGTGCCGGAGGGTTTACGCGTGCTGGAAGTGGCGGCGAAGAAATTCGATGTCGCGTTCGAGTTCGCGCATTTCGACTGGAACTGCGGCTATTACGCCAAGCACGGCCGAATGATGCCCGAGGATTGGTTCACCCAACTCCGTCCGTTCGATGCGATCTACTACGGCGCCGTCGGCTGGCCGGAAACGGTACCGGACCATGTGTCGCTCTGGGGGTCGCTGATTCAGTTCCGCCGGCGCTTTGATCAGTACGCCAACGTCCGGCCCTGCAAGCTCCTGCCCGGGATTCCGTCCCCGCTCGCCAACAGGAAACCCGGCGACATCGACTTCGTGGTCGTCCGCGAGAATACCGAGGGCGAGTATTCGTCGGTCGGCGGCCGGATGTTCGAAGGAACCGAGCATGAGACGGTGTTCCAGGAATCGGTGTTTACCCGGCGCGGCGTCGACCGCATCATGCGCTACGCGTTCGAACTTGCGCGCAAGCGTCCGGCCAAACACGTGACGTCGGCGACCAAATCGAACGGCATCGCGATCACGATGCCGTTTTGGGACGAGCGGTTCCGCGAAGTTGCGCGCGACTATCCGGAAATTCGCACGGACCAGTTCCACATCGACATCCTCTCGGCGCACTTCGTGCAGCGACCGGAACGCTTCGATGTCGTCGTCGGGTCGAATCTGTTCGGCGATATCTTGTCCGACTTGGGCCCCGCGGTGTGCGGAACGATCGGTATTGCGCCCTCGGGCAACATCAATCCGGAGCGGGTGTTTCCATCGTTGTTCGAGCCCGTGCACGGGTCGGCGCCCGACATTGCGGGCAAGGGTGTGGCCAATCCGATCGGACAGATCTGGTCGGGGGCCTTGCTGCTCGAATTCCTTGGCCACGCTAGTGCCGCGGCAGCGGTGGTCGCTGCGATCGAACGCATGTTGGCTGATCCCGGTGCGCCGCGCACGCCGGATCTGAGCGGTCGCGCAACGACGCAGGATGTAGGCCGCGCGATCGCCGCGCAAATTTAGCGTCCCGGCGAAGCAATCCTCGTTCATCAACGAACTAACGACGCAGGACACTGACGACTGAAGGGCCGGGACATCGCGGCTGCGACGTGTGTGGCAGCATAGCGGCAACGATAAAGCCGCGGCGTTGACGTTTGACGAGCCGCGGTGCATTCCAGGGGACATTGCATGCTCTTT
>JBPCLS010000205.1:0-6852 GCA_051003055.1 Casimicrobiaceae bacterium | reverse complement strand
GCTCGACCGCGATTTTGTCGCCGTCGGAACGGATGGCGGCTGCCGAGCAGACGTCGATGCATTGGGTGCAGCCGATCTTCTTCGACCGGCTATGCGCGCAAATGGACGCTTTGTAATTGAAGAATTTGGGCTTCTCGAACTCGCCCGTCAGCGTCACGAGCTCGGCCACCGCACGCGCCTGCGCTACGGTGTCGCTCCCCGGTGCGAAATACCCCTGTGGCGGTTGGTGCAGCGCGATGAATGGGGCGTCGTGCAGGTCCAGCACTGCATCGAATTTTTCGACACGCGCAACGTCGCGCCGGGAAAAATCGATGGCCCCGACGGCACCGCACGCGATGACGCATGCGCGATGGTCCTTGCAGCGGTCGAGGTCGATCTGGTAGCTGAAATCGATCGCCTGCTCGGGACAGGTGCGAATGCAGGCGTTGCACCGCGTGCACAGATCAAGGTCAATCGGATTTTCCTGCGACCACGCGACCTCGAACGACCCGAGCCACCCCGTTATGCGGTCCAGGCGCCCGGTAAAGATTGGATAGCTTCGTTCCGGAGGTAGCTCGCCGCCGGAGGTATCGCCGGTTGCGAGCACCGTCACTCCGAGTTGGCCCTGCAACAGATCGGCGAAGCGCAGTGCGGCCCGCAGCGGGCCGGCAATCAGCAATTGCCCGTCGGACCGATACGTGACGCTTGGAATCGGCGGAGGGTCCGGAAGAGCGGCAAGCGCCAGCAACGCGGCGATCTTCGGCGTGGCGTTGCGCGCCTCAGCCGACCAGCCGGCAGTTTCGCGAATATTGACGAAGCGTATCGCCTGCGTTTTCCCCGCCTGGGTGGCGACGTCATCGAAGAGCCGCTGCTCCTGGGTGCAGGCCGTGACGACATCGCCCTCGGCGTCCGCGGCGAACGTCGCGAGCTGACGCTGGCACAACATCGTATGCACGACCGGAGCGGCAGGCAGGTCGAGCGCCTGCGCCAGCGCGACGCCATCGAGCGGCATCGTCGTGTTGCACGAGCAGAGAAAGAGCTTCTTTTCGGCGAGACTCATCCCGGCTTGCGAGGCGTCGGGGAGCGATCGGCATCGTCCGGGCCGGCGACGGGGTCGACTGCAACGGTGGTAGCCGCGACCGGCACGCCGGTCACGTCGTCGCTTGCGGTAGTGGGGGCAGCGGTCGCCGATTCCGTGCTCATCGGATTCTCTTCCGGTTCCGCCGACGCGGTTTTCGCGTCCGCGCTTTCCGGCGGCACGTCTTCGGCAAAACCGTGGTCGTTCACGCGCGTCTGCGGTGGATTCAAAATGTTGCGCGCGGACGCCAACTCCTGCAACCATTCGCGCGGCAGCGGATCGGGCTTCGAATAGTCGTCGATGTACACGTCGAGCCCATCCATCACGTTGAAGCGCGGGTCGTTGAAAAGTTTTTTAAGCGCCGCGCGTTTGACCACCTCGTCGACCTTCGGTTGCAGGAAACCGCGAAAATCCGAATCGAACGTCAGCGAATCAACGGGCGGCAGGGGCGTTTCGACCGCCGGTGCGGCTGGGGTCGAGTGTTCCTGGTCAAACGCTACTGCAGGCGACGATACAACCAAGTCCGGTGGCGCCGGCGCCGGTGCATTTGCCGGCGCACTTGCCAACGGAATGCGCGCGGCGTCGAGCTTGCGCTGCGACCAGCGCTTCAGCGAGAAGCGTTCGCCTTCGTTTTTCGCGTCAGCCATGTTCGGTTCGCGACGAATGCCTGAAAAATCCGCAGGTCCGGTCACGTGCGCGGCGGCCGGTCGCGTCCAAGGGCATCTTTCGCGAAAGGGTCGTTGCGCCGCACTTTCTTGCGCGGTTCGGGCCGGTAGTGTTCGGCAACGAACGGGCGCATCCAGGCCAATATCGCGGCGGGCATCGGAACCGCATCGACCCGCTCCCCGCCATCCATGTAGCGTGCCGCTTGATCGTAACTGACGGTGACGATGACCGGGCGCGCGGCGCAACCATCGTGCTGCGGCTCTTCAACCAAGCGCCACATGACGAACACCTTGGGCATGTCCGAACTGATGTTGAGGAAATAGCCTTGGGCCTCGGTCGGGTGCAACTCGATTGTGAACCCGGAAAAACGCCAGGTCGTTGCCAGCGCATCGTCGGAGATACGTTGGGGCGCAGGCGCCGCTTTGAGCTCTTCGTCGCCCTTCGCGTCGTTCTTCGCCTCATATTTCGTATCACCCAGCGGCACGACGGCCGACGGCAACCACTGCTCGCTCGCCCAGCGGTTAGCAAGCGGTACGCGCTTTATGTCGACATCGACGAAAAAATAGAGCGGCGTCACGGATTTCGCGTCACCGCGAGCCGGACAAAATGGGCATCATGAGCATAGCCAGTCGATCATACTCCATTTGAGCGACGATCGATGTCGGGCAGGAGACGACTCTGCTACTATTCTTCACTCGCAATCGACCCTTCTCGGAACTCCTAAGCGCATGTCCAAAGTCATCGCGTCCGCACCCCTCCCCCCTCCCGGTTCGAGCCCGCCCCGTGCCAGCACGGTGGACGCATTTGTACGCGCCGCTGCGGCGGCACCGCGTGAGCCCGGTCCAGTCGCGGACAAGCGCGGCCGGCCTTTGCACGATTTGCGGATATCGGTCACCGATCGCTGCAATTTCCGCTGCGTCTATTGCATGCCGAAGGATGTCTTCGGACGCGATTACCCGTTTCTCGCCCACGCCGAATTGCTTTCGTTCGAGGAAATCGCGCGCGTCGCGCGCATTTTCGTTGACCAGGGCGTAAGCAAAATCCGGCTCACCGGTGGCGAGCCGTTGCTGCGCAAGAATCTGGAACGGCTGGTGGAAATGCTGGCGCGCATGCGTGATCTCGATTTGACGCTCACCACCAACGGCGCCTTGCTTGCCAAAAAGGCGAAGAGTTTGCGCGACGCCGGGCTGACGCGCGTGACGGTGAGTCTCGATTCGCTCGACGATGCCACTTTTCGCGCGATGAACGACGTCGATTTTCCGGTCGCGCGCGTCCTCGAGGGCATCGACGCAGCGGCAGCGGCCGGCCTTGCCCCGATCAAAGTCAACATGGTCGTTAAGCGCGGGCTCAACGAAGCTTCGATCGTCCCGATGGCGCGGCATTTCCGCACGACCGGCCACATCGTGCGGTTCATCGAATACATGGACGTCGGCGCGACCAATGGTTGGCGTATGCACGATGTCGTGCCCGCTGCCGAGATCGTGCGCATGATTGACGCGGAAATGCCGCTGGTCGCCGCTGATCCGAATTACACCGGTGAGGTCGCCGAACGCTGGCGCTACCGCGACAGTGCGGGCGAGATTGGCGTCATCGCTTCCGTGACGCAGGCGTTCTGCCGCGATTGCACTCGCGCGCGGCTGTCGAACGAAGGCAAGCTCTACACGTGCCTGTTCGCAGCCAGCGGCTACGATCTGCGTGCGCTCGTCCGCGGCGGGTCCACCGATGAGGAGCTTGGCAATGCCATCGCCGCGATCTGGCGGTAGCGCATCGACCGGTATTCGGAGGTCCGTACATCGAACACGGCGCGGCTGCACAAGGTCGAAATGAGTTATATCGGCGGATAATTCCAAACCGTGCGCGACAGATGCCAGGCGCTCCTGCATCTTCCGTCCGTCCGCGCCGGCTACCGCGACTACTCGCGTTCCCTCGGTTCCGCAGGATCAGATGAACGCCCCCAACACGCCGTATCGTCCGCTGCTGACCGATGCCGCGCGGCCGTCGACGTTCACCGTGCATCCGGTGGACGAACATGGCGCCGTGCGCGACGTGGCGATTGCCGGCGAACACCCGCTGACCCTCTATGTCGACAAGCAGGAATTGCTGACGCTGATGACGTTGGGCGCGGCGCCGGAGGCGCTCGCCATCGGCTACTTGCGCAATCAGCGGTTGGTCGACTCGATCGACGAAATCATTGCCGTGCAGGTCGATTGGGAAACGAACTCGTGTGCGATCAAGACGCGCTCGGGCTTGACGGATTTCGAAGAGAAAACGGCAAAGCGCACCAAAACGTCCGGGTGCGGTCAAGGCACGATGTTCGGCGACCTGATGGAGGAAATCGATAACGTCAAGCTAGCGATCGACACAACGCTCACCCAGGCGACGCTCTACGACCTGCTCGACCGCGTGCGGCTGCACGAAACGATCTACAAGCAGTCAGGCGCCGTCCACGGCTGCGCGCTCGCGACCAATGAGAATGGCAATTCGGAGATCCTGATGTTCGTCGAGGATGTCGGGCGGCACAACGCCGTCGATGCGATCGCCGGACGGATGTGGCTGGACCGCCTGGACGGCGCTGACAAGATTTTCTATACGACGGGCCGCCTCACGTCCGAGATGGTGATCAAGGCGGCGCAAATGGGTATTCCCGTTCTGGTCTCGCGTTCGGGTCTTACGCAAATGGGCTTTGAGATCGCGCAGAAGGTAGGGATCACGATGATTGGCCGCGCGACGAACAAGCACTATCTGCTGTTCACGGGCGCTGAGCGGTTCGTCGCGTGACCGCAGCCGCCGCAAGCGAAGCCCGCGGGCGCTGCCACTGTGGCCGAGTGCGCTTCGTTGCGACGTTTCCGTCGCGCTTTTGCTGCCATTGCCATTGTGAGAGCTGCCGGCGCGCGCACGGCGCGCCGTTCGTCACCTGGATCGGCTTTCCGGCGTCGCAGGTGCACGTCACGCAAGGGGCTGACGACCTTGTTGCGCACGAGTCGTCGCCGCAAACGTGGCGCAAATTCTGCCGCGCGTGCGGCACCAAGCTTTTTTTCGAATCGAGTCGCTGGGCGGGCGAGACGCACGTCGTGCTGCCCGCGTTCGACGAACCCGTCGATCGCATGCCCGAAGGCCATGCATTCTACGACGAGCATGTGGCTTGGATTCCGTGGCCGCGTGAACAGGAAGACCTTGAGCGCGCACGATGAAGTGACCGGCATCGTGCTCGCCGGAGGCATGGGGCGGCGGATGGGCGGCGTCGATAAAGGGCTGGTCGAGCTCTCCGGCGAACCGATGGTCGCGCATGTGCTGCGTCGCCTGCTGCCCCAGGTCGCATCGGTTCTCATCAATGCCAACCAGAATCGCGACCGTTATGCGGCGTTCGGCCATCCGGTCGTCCCGGACGCCGTGGGTGGCTTCGCCGGCCCGCTGGCCGGACTCCACGCGGGTATGACCCAGGCAACAACGCCGTTCGTCGTGACGGTGCCGTGTGATTCGCCGTTCTTGCCTGAGGATCTCGTCGCGCGCTTGGCGGCGGCACAGCAGCGCGCGGCAGCGCAGCTCGCGGTGGCCAAGACGTTCGCGCAGCCGCATCCGGTGTTTGCGCTGGTCGCGTGCGACGTCCTGCCGCATCTCGCCGCATTCCTCGAAGGGGGCGGACGCAAGATCGACGGCTGGTATGCGCAGCTTCGCGTCGTCGAAGTACCGTTCGATGACGAAGCGGACTCGTTTCGCAACATCAACACCGTGGACGAATTAGCCGCCGCGACCTCCGGCAACTCGTGATCGGTCGGCGCGCGGCGCCAACGTATATGAATTTACTTCGCTCACTTCGACGATCGACACCATGAACGCCTCACCATCGCTGCGCGAGGTTTCCTGCGCCGACGACTACGACCCGGATTCGATGCCGGTCGAACGCGCGCGCGCGTTGATCCGGCAATTTCTGACACCGGTCACCGCGACGGAACGAGTCCACGTGCGCTTCGCGCTCAATCGTGTCCTGGCGGAAGACGTGGTGTCGCCGATTGCCGTGCCGGGTCATGACAACTCGGCCATGGACGGATGGGCCGTGCGCTTCGCCGATCTTAAGCCGGACCATGACACGCAACTCAAACGCATCGGCGAGTCCTTCGCCGGCAAGCCGTATGCAGGCACGCTCGGCGCGGGGGAAGCCGTGCGCATCTTCACTGGCGGTGTGATGCCCACAGGCGCTGACACCGTGGTCATGCAGGAACGCGCCACCGAAATCCCCGGTGGCGTCGCAGTCTCCGCCGGGGCGGTCAGCAAGGCGGGGCAGAATCGCCGCTTCGCCGGCGAAGATCTGCAGCGTGGCCAAGTGGTGTTCGGCGCGGGACAGCCGGTGCGTCCGGCGGAGCTCGGCATGATCGCCTCGCTTGGCATCAACGAAGTCACCGTCTATCGCAAGCTGCGCGTCGCGTTCTTTTCCACCGGCGACGAGCTGCGCTCGATCGGCACCCCGCTTGCGCAAGGTGATATCTATGACAGCAATCGCTACACGCTCTATGGAATGCTCACGCGACTCGACTGCGACATGGTCGACATGGGCGTGGTACCGGATATTCCTGCCGAATTGGAGCGCGCGTTTGCGACCGCCGCCGCGAATGCCGACGTCGTCATCACGTCGGGCGGCGTCTCAGTCGGCGAAGCGGATTACGTCAAGGAATTATTGGGCAAGCTCGGCGAAGTGCTGTTCTGGAAAATCGCGATGAAGCCCGGCCGTCCCCTTGCGTACGGCAAGATCGGCGGCGCGCATTTCTTTGGCCTGCCGGGCAATCCGGTTTCGGTGATGGTGACGTTCTACCAGTTCGTGCGCGATGCGCTGTTGGTGCTGCAAGGTCGCGCCGACGTCGGTCCGATGCCGATGTTCAAGGCGACGCTCGCGGCGCCCATCCGCAAAGTGCCCGGTCGCACCGAATTTCAGCGCGGCGTCCTCGCACGCGACGGCTCCGGCTGGAGCGTCCGCACTACCGGCGATCAAGGTTCGGGAATTCTGTCGTCGATGTCGCGCGCCAATTGCTTTATCGTCCTGCCGGCCGAGACCGGCAACGTCGCGGCCGGCGACCCAGTCGACGTGCAACTGCTCGACGGTTTGATTTGACGCGGTCGGCCACGTAGCGGTAAAC
>JBPCLS010000204.1:0-6060 GCA_051003055.1 Casimicrobiaceae bacterium | reverse complement strand
GCTGTGTGCTGCCTTTTGGTATTGGTGGAGTGTGGGGAAGTGCGGGGCAGGCTGGACGGCGGCAACGCGCCCGCGTCAAGCTAGCGCCAACCGGAGTTCGCACGGGTGCTGGCGGCGTGCCGCACCGAGGCGCGTACGGTGGTGCTGGAGCACGAAGCGCGCAGCGCACTCACCGCCGCAGGTGTTGCGCTGGCGCCGTCTTTGCTCACGCGCACTGCAGCGGAGGGCATCAAAGCGTTCAACGAATTGGGCCGCGTGCCGGTCGCGCTAAAAGTCGTATCGCGCGACATCATTCACAAATCGGACGCGGGCGGCGTCGCGCTCAATCTCCTCGACGAGGAAGGTGTCGCCGCCGCTTTCGTGGAAATCACGTTGAACGCCGCACACGCGATTCCGGACGCGATCATTACTGGAATTCTGGTGACGCCGATGACCGCCAAGGGAGGTGTCGAGGTCATCATCGGTGTCGTGCGCGACCCTTCCTATGGCCCAGTGATGATGTTCGGTCTCGGCGGCATTCTGGTCGAAGTCTTGAAGGATGTCGTCTTTCGCGCGCTGCCGCTATCCGCAGCGGACGCGAGAGCCATGCTCGATGAGATCAAGGCGAAAGCGATCCTCTCGGGCGTCCGCGGCGCGCCGCCGGTCGACAAGGACGCATTGGTCGAATTGATGCTCATAATTTCGAAGTTGTGCACGGCGTTTCCGGAAATCGCCGAGCTCGACTTGAACCCGGTGCGGGCCTATGCGCACGGCGTGGCGATTCTCGACGCGCGCATCCTGCTGGACGCCGATTTCATCGGAGCTTCCGTAGGTGACCGTATCCAACAAGAGTAGCGGCTCATCATCGCCTGGGCGCTCCTGCTGGCCCGCATTGACGAGAGCTGCCCTTGTTCTGCCCGCAGCGCGGCGGCACGATGCGCATCTTTGCGCACACAGGGCGTCCGGCCAGCGATCAGATCGGCGAACACGGGGCCGGTCGGCTTCATTTGTCGTGCCCTATGGCGCCAACTTCAACCTCGGTTCCACCTGCGCAATTCGCTCGTAGTCGCGGTCGTTGTGCAACAGCGCGCGCACGGCTGCCGCTTATCGAGTAATTCGCGGAAATAGGTAACGGCGCGCGTCGCACGCGGCGCAAGAAAGTCAATCCAGACCGAGGTATCAACGACCAGCAACTACCGGCCCGCACGCAGCTTCTTGTGGTCGTAGGCCGGATCGAGCCCACCGATGCCGTAAATCTTACGCACATCAGGCCGCGAGCGGGTGCGCACGAACGCGTCCAACGCAACGTGGACTGCCTCGCGTTTCGTCTTCACGTTGGCAAGCTTCATGACTCTGGAGACCAGCCTTTCGTCGAGCACGATGTTGGTGCGCATGTCGGCTTCAATGTGTATGGGATGTATATGGTCTGGAATTATACCGTTCCGGCAGGGACTGATCGAGCGCACCCTTTCAGCTCTTCGCCCGTGTTGGGAGGAACCAGTTGCCTGTCAAGAGAGCTGGCGTGTTCAAAATCGCTTGGGACTGAACGGCTCGATGGGCACGCACGGCGCGCGGCCGGCGATAAGATCGGCGATAACGCGACCGGTGGTGGAACCGCCGCACATGCCGATGTGGCCGTGACCGAACGCATAGTAAGCGTTGGCGAAGCGCGACGAAGGTCCGATGACCGGCAGTGAATCGGGCATGCTCGGACGAAAGCCAAGCCAACGGGTGATGCGGCTCGCATCGTCCTTGGGCGCGAGACCCGGATAAAGCGCCCGCCCCTGCTTCAACAGCACGTCGGCGCGCTTCCAGTTGGGGGGCGCATCAAGTCCGGCGAGTTCCACCGTGCCGACCAGGCGCAGCCCCATGTCCATCGGTGTGGCGCCGAAGCTGCCATCGACGTAGAGCGTCGGCGTGCGCGGTCCCTTTTCCGGATCCTTGACGACAACGTTATAGCCGCGTTCGGTATCGAGCGGTACGCGATCACCCAGCTCTTCGGCGAGTGGCTTGGACCAGGCGCCACAGGCAACCACCACGCGGCTTGCGGCATGACGGCGCCGTTCAGTCACGACGGCGGTGACCTGCGCGCCGTTGTGTTCGAAGCCCGTCACCCGCTCTTGAAACAACTTTGCACCGCGCGCAGCCGCGTGCGTAGCGAGCGCCTGCACCAGCGCGTGCGGATCCGAGACATGGCCGTTGGCGCGCACCAGGCGCGCATGCGTGAAGCTCTCCCCCAAGTCAGGTTCGAGCGCGCGGAGTGCCGGACCGATGACATCCTCGATCGCAACGCCGTTCCTGCGGCGGATGTCGGTGTTGCCCGCATCGTTGCGCCAGCTTTGTTCGTTGGCGTACAGATACAGTTGGCCGTGCTGATGCAGGAGATGTGTCGCGCTTGCGTCACGCACGAGGGGTGCGTAATTTTCGAGCGAAGACTTGAGCAACGCGCGCAGCGCGCTTGCTTGCGCCTCGACCTTTACGCGAGTGGCTCCAAGAAGCAAGCGCATGAGCCAGGGTGCGATGTTGGGCAAATAACTCCAGCGCAATGTGAACGGCCCTTCGGATTCGAGTAGCCAGCCGGGCACCTTCGCCGCCACGCCGGGCATGCCCACCGGAATGATCGAGGAGCCTGAAAGTATCCCGCCATTGCCCGATGACGCGCCCGACCCCGGCTCGCCATGATCGATGAGCGTCACATCAAAGCCATCGCGCTGCAAATACGCCACGACGCAGACACCGATGATGCCGGCGCCGATGACAATTATCGGAGCTTGCGAGGAATCGCCTGACATGGAATTCACGCGCAAAGGCGACGACAACCGAAGACAAGCGACGATGAGCGAATAGGCGAATCGTCCCAGATTCCAGGCCGAATCGTTACTTCGCCGCCAGCGCGACTTTGATCTGCTCCAGCGCCGCCGGGTCTTCAATCGTCGTCAGGTCGCCCGGGTCGCGTCCTTCGGCCAGCGCCTGAATCGAGCGGCGCAGCAACTTGCCGGAACGGGTCTTCGGCAAAAGTGTGACGAAATGCACGTGGCCGGGCCGGGCAATGGCGCCCAATTTCCTGTCAACGGTGGCCATGACTTCGCGACGTATTTCCGCGGCGCCCTCGGCGGTGGCCACCGTGGCAGGATCCTTCACGACGGCGAAGGCAACGGGTATTTGTCCCTTCAGCGAGTCCGCGACGCCGACGACGGCAACTTCGGCGATTCCTGCGTGCGCCTGCACCGCTTCCTCGATTTCGCGCGTGCCCAACCGATGACCGGCGACGTTGATGACATCGTCGGTGCGCCCCAGCACGAAGTAGTAGCCGTCCGCATCGCGCGTCGCCCAGTCGAACGTCGAGTACACGAGCTTGCCGGGAATCGTCGCGAAATACGTTTGCACAAAACGCTCGTCGTCGCCCCACACCGTCGTCATGCAACCCGGCGGCAACGGCGGGGCGATGGTCACCACGCCTTTTTCGTCGGTGCCCACTTCCTCGCCGGTGATTTCGTGCAGCAGTGCGACGTCATAGCCGTACACGGCAAACGACGGGCTGCCGAATTTGCGCGGCAGCTCCTCGACACCAGGCTGCGCCGAAAGGATCGGCCAACCGCTTTCGGTCTGCCAGTAGTGGTCGATGATCGGGACTCCGAGCGAATCGGATGCCCAGCGCGCAGTCGGCTCGTCCAGCGGCTCGCCGGCCAGAAAGAGACGGCGCAAGGAAGAGATATCATGCCGTTGCATATGCGCGACGTCCTGTTTTTTCAGGACGCGGATCGCCGTCGGCGAGCTGAACATCGTCTTCACGTTGTGCTCGGCCACGATCTGCCACCAGATCGACGGGTCGGGCCGGATCGGCAAGCCCTCGTACATGATCGTCGTCGAGCCGTTGAGCAGCGGCGCGTAGATGATGTACGAGTGCCCGACGACCCAGCCGATGTCGCTCGTCGTGAACATCGTTTCGCCCGGTTCCACGCAGAAGATGCGGCGCATCGACGAGGCCAGCGCGACTGCGTAGCCGCCGGTATCGCGCTGCACGCCCTTGGGTTTGCCGGTGGTCCCCGACGTGTACAAGATGTACGACGGCTCGCTTGACTCGAGCCATGCGCATGGGATGCTCGCGTCCATATGCTTTTCGCGCAACGTCGCGTAATCAAAATCGCGTCCCGCGGTGCGCGCCATCGTCGTGTCGATGCCGCGGTCAACGATCAGCACTGCCGCCGGCGGGCGCCGCGCGATCTGCAACGCCTCGTCGACCAGAGGCTTGTACGGCACGGATTTTCCTCCGCGCATGCCGGCGTCCGCGGTGATCAGCACCTTCGGCGTGGCGTCGTCGATGCGCGTGGCCAGGCTCGCCGCGGCGAAACCGCCGAACACGACCGAATGCACGGCGCCGATGCGCACGCACGCGAGCATCGCGAACATGGCCTCGGGGATCATCGGCATGTAGATCAAGACGCGGTCGCCGCGACCCACACCGAGGCTCTGCAGCATCGCCGCACAGCGGTTCACCTCGGCGTGAACTTCCGAGAACGTGTACTGTGCCTTAGCGCCGGTCTCGGTGGAAATGTAGATCAGCGCCGCCTGGCTGCCCCGCGCCTGCAGATGACGATCGAGCGCGTTATGGCAGAGGTTCGTGCGCCCGCCGACGAACCATTTCGCGAACGGCGGTCGCTCGTAATCGAGAACAGCGCCAAATGGCGTTTGCCAGTCGATAAGCGCAGCTTCTTCGCGCCAGAACGCATCGCGCTCGGTCAACGACCTGCGATGAAATTCCCGATACGTCGTCATGCCCCTCCTCCGCTCGTTTTCTTCTCGGCCGGTCCCGACTTAGCCGCCGTGCGGGTCCGGTGCGATACGCACGACGGTGCGTCCGCGCACGTGACCCTTGAGGTAAGCGTCGAAGTGCGTCGGCAGCTCGTCGAAATCAATCGTGCGTACTTGGTCGTGCACGCTATCAGGCCGCCATTCGACCGCAAGCTTGTTCCAGATCTTCTGCCGTTGCGCCATAGGACAGTTGGCGCTGTCCACGCCAAGCAAATGGACGCCGCGCAAAATGAACGGCATCACCGTCGTATGAAGTTTTACGTCGGCGGCGAGACCGACTGAAGCGACGGCGCCCCCGATCTTCATCGTCGCCAAAAGCCACGCCAGCAGGTCGCCACCGAGGTTATCGACTGCGCCCGCCCATGTCGCTTTGTCCAGCGGGCGGATCTTTGAGAGATCGATCGCTTCGCGCAGCAGCACTTCCTTCGCGCCGATGCCCTTCAGATAGTCCGCTTCCTTCGCCTTCCCCGTAATCGCCACGACGTGATAGCCGGATTTGGCGAGGATCTCGACAGCCACCGATCCGACGCCACCCGTCGCGCCGGTGACCGCCACCGGGCCGCCATCGGGCTTGAGCCCGTTATGTTCCATCAGCAGCACCGCCTGCGCCGCGGTGAACCCGGCGGTACCCAGCGTCATCGCGTCGAACGCCGTCATGCTCTCGGGCCGCCGCACGATCCAGTCTGCCGGCACGCGCACGCGCTCCGCATACCCGCCGTCATGCGCGACTCCCATGTCGTAGCCATGCACGATGACCTTATCACCGCGCTTCCAGCGCGGGTCGGCGCTCTCTTCCACCGTCCCCGCCATGTCGATTCCAGCGACAGTCGGGTACTTGCGCATGATCCGGCCCGTGCCGTTGTACGACAGCGCGTCCTTGTAGTTGATTGTCGAGTATTTGGTCTTGACGACGACGTCGCCGGCGTCGAGTTCATCTAAGGTCAGATCGACGAAGCGGCTCGAAACGGCTTTATCTTTCTCGAAGGTGCGGTAGGCCTTGAATGTCTGCACGGGTGGCTCCTTGGGGGCTTAGAGAGATCGCAGAAGTAAAAGATGTTAGCCGAACATGGCAGCAATGACATCGGAAAATCTATCCGGCCGCACCCTCACCGCTCTCATGTGGCCGCGCCATATATTCGCGCGTGCGCATCTCGGCGAGCCGGCTCACGGTCCGCGGGAAGTCCTGGACGTTGGGGCCGCTTGGATACAGCTCCTCCGGCGGCGCTGCCGCCGAGGCGAGCAGCTTCACGCGATGGTCGTACAGAATGT
>JBPCLS010000203.1:0-4007 GCA_051003055.1 Casimicrobiaceae bacterium | reverse complement strand
GGCAAGCGATCGCGCTCGCGTTTTATCAAGGCATGTCACACGCCGAGTTGGCAAAGCACTTGCGGCAGCCGCTGGGAACGGTGAAATCCTGGGTCCGTCGTGGTTTGGCGAAGTTGAAGCGTTGCCTCGACCACGCCGGATTTGCCCGCGACTGACCACTCACGATGAATCTCTCCGACCCCGCCCGCTCGCAGCGCCTGGACGCGCTCGCTGCCGAATTTGCACTGGGCACGCTGCCAGCGCGTACGCGCGCGCGGCTCTCGCGCCTGGCGCTCGGCGATGCCGCGGTGGCTTCCGCGATTCGCGGCTGGGAATTGCGCCTGGCGCCGCTTGCCGACGGTGTGGCGCCGATCACTCCCCCGCCCCGGATCTGGCAGGCGATTGCCGCCAGACTCGGCATGACCGCCGACCCGACGCCGGAAACTTCATGGTGGACGCGCGTTGCGTTCTGGCGGGGGCTCGCACTGGCCGGCTTTGTGACGGCGTTTGCGCTGGCGATCGCATTGCTCGCGCCCAGGCAAGAGGAGCTGCAACAACCGATCGTCGCCGTACTCGCCGACAAGGACGGCAAACCCGCGTTGATCGCCTCTGCGCAGCGCGGCGAGCGATTCATGACGGTGAAAGCGGTCGGCGTTGCAACACCCGAGGCGGGCAAAGCGCTGGAGTTGTGGCTGCTTCCGACCGGGGCGGCGCCAAGATCGCTGGGGGTCATTCCCGCCGCCGGCGTCAGCCGCGTTACGCTCGCGGCGCCACCGGAAATTGCACTGGCGCAAATTCCCGCGTTGGCGGTCAGCCTCGAGCCCGCCGGGGGCTCTCCAACGGGCGCACCCACGGGACCAGTGCTCTACACCGGGAAAATCGAGCGGATGTACTAAACGAAGTTGGGGAAACGCGGCTATGAGGTTCAAACGCCACCGTCAAGCCGCGAGACGCATCCTATAGAAATTCCTCGACCAATCGCGGCGCAATTCTCCGCGGCCCGTCGGGCGCTGTCCGAGTTAGGAGACTCGCATTCGCCTGCCAATACCCGGGCCGCTGCGCATGATGCACAACAGTGCAGGCAACTACGTTCATCTGCGGACACTTGACAAGCGTATCGCATAGAGATACAGTCGTGCATGATAAAACGCTTCCGGCATCGAGGCCTCGAACGATTTTTCCACGAGGGCTCGAAAGCCGGTATTCAGCCCAAGCACGTGCGACGTTTGCGCCTGCAGCTCGGCAAGCTGGATGCGGCCAACGGTCCGCGCGACATGGATCTGCCTGGTTGGAGATGTCACGCGCTCATGGGCGCAATGAAGGGGCACTGGGCCGTTTGGGTCGATGAGAACTGGCGTCTGATCTTTGCGTTTGAAGGCGCAGATGTAGTGCTTGTCGACTATCGCGACTATCACTAAAGGAACGAGACATGACGCGTATGCATAACCCCCCGCATCCGGGTGAAGTGTTGCAGGACACCGTGCTTGCCAAAGGCCGCATTTCCGTGACGGAATTCGCTCGGCGTCTCCGCGTATCGCGTGTTGCCCTATCCCGCGTGGTCAACGGGCGCGCCGCCGTCAGCGCGGACATGGCATTGCGGCTTGCTGCCGCGCTTGGCGGGTCTGCCGAGTCGTGGCTGCAGATGCAGTCGGCGTACGATCTCTGGCAGGCTTCAAAAAAGCGGAGACCGAAAGTCGAGCCGATCAAACTGGCGGCATGACAACGGGGCGCGTATGGCGCTGATCGTCCTTCGCGCACCTCGGCATGACGAAGTGATGAAGCTGCTGTCGCCGTCGTTTGGCGCTGCGCCGATGGCGCCTAGAAACGGGGACTGGATATGACGATACCCAGTTCGGACGCCTTCGTGTTCTTCGGTGCGACCGGCGATCTGGCCTTCAAGAAGATATTTCCCGCGCTGCAGGCGATGGCCCGGCGCGGCGATCTGGATGTGCCGATCATCGGCGTGGCCCGCGGCGGCTGGACTCTGGACAAGCTGCGCGAACGTGCGCGCGACAGTCTGGCGCCCAACGGTGGCGTCGATGCCGACGCATTTGCCACGCTGTCCGCGCAGCTTCGGTACGTCAATGGCGACTACAACGATCACGCGACCTACGAGCGGCTGCAGCAGACGTTAAACGGCGCCGCGCGACCGCTGCACTATCTCGCCATTCCGCCGAGCATGTTCGAAACCGTGGTGCAGGGCTTGTCGAAAGCCGGCTGCGCCAAGGATGCGCGAGTTATCGTCGAGAAGCCGTTCGGCCGCGATCTCGCCTCAGCGCAGGCGCTCAACCGCACGTTGCACGAAGTCTTTCCGGAGTCGGCAGTGTTCCGCATCGATCATTATTTAGGTAAGGAGGCGGTCCAGAACCTCCTGTATTTCCGCTTCGCCAACGCCTTCCTCGAACCGATCTGGAATCGCAATTTCGTCGACTCTGTGCAGATCACCATGGCCGAGAACTTCGGCGTGCTAGGGCGCGGTGCTTTCTACGACGAAGTCGGCGCAATCCGCGACGTCGTGCAGAACCATCTGTTGGAGGTGATGGTGCTGCTGGCGATGGACGCGTCGGTGGGCCGCGATCCGGATGCGATGCGTGCCGAGAAACTGCGGTTGTTCCGCGCGATGCGGCCGCTCGATCCCAAGCAGGTCGTGCGCGGCCAGTTCCGCGGCTACCGCGACGAGGCCGGCGTGGCACCGGATTCGCAAGTCGAGACCTTCGCCGCGTTGTCGCTGCAGATCGATACCTGGCGCTGGGCCGGTGTGCCGTTCTACATCCGCGCCGGCAAGCGCTTGCCGATCACCGCGACGGAGGTGATGGTCGATCTGAAATGCCCGCCGCTGGCGATCTTCGATGAGGTCAAACCGACGCCATCGAACTATTTCCGCTTCCGTTTGAGCCCTGAGGTCGTGATCTCGGCTGGCGCGCGAGTCAAACGTGCGGGCGATGAGATGCAGGGTGAGGCAGTGGAACTGGTCGCTCGCCATTGCCCGGACGGCGAAAAATCCCCGTACGAACGGCTCTTGGGCGATGCGCTCCGCGGCGACGCCTCACTCTTCACTCGCGACGACAGCGTCGAGGCAGCATGGCGCGTCATCGACCCGATTCTTGGCAACGCCACGCAACTCACCGAATACGAGCCGGGCACCTGGGGGCCGGCGGCTGCTGCGGCGGTCGTCGCCGGCGAAGAGGGCTGGCACGATCCGAAGCCCGAGCAGACGCTGCCGTGCTAATTTAGCGCCGCAACGACCAATCGACGCTGGCGGGACGCCCGGGAAGATGCAGCGCCGCCGTGGCCGCCGGCGTTTCGGCGACGACCTTCCCCGCACGAAACACCTTCAATCGCGTCGCGCGCAACCGGATCGCCTCCACGGGATCGCGCGCCTGCAGCAAGACGAAGTCGGCGCGTTTTCCGGGAGCAATGCCGTAGCCGTCGAGTTGCAGGATCTTCGCGGCATTTTCGGTGACCGCATCGAAGCACGCGCGCATGCCGTCCTGGCCGGTCATCTGCGCCACATGCAGGCCCATCGCGGCCACTTCCAGCATGTCGCCGCTGCCGAGCGCGTACCACGGGTCCATCACGCAATCGTGGCCAAACGCGACGTTGACACCCGCCGCCATCAGCTCCGGCACGCGCGTCATGCCACGGCGCTTCGGATACGTGTCGTGCCGGCCTTGCAGCGTGATGTTGATCAGCGGATTGGCGATCGCGTGGACTTGCGCGTCGCGCATCAGCGGAATCAGCTTCGACACGTAGTAGTTATCCATTGAATGCATCGACGTCAGGTGTGAGCCGGTCACGCGACCCTGCAACCCGAGGCGCTGCGTATGGAACGCGAGCGTCTCGATGTGCCGTGACGATGGATCGTCGGTTTCGTCGCAGTGCATGTCGACGAGCCGGCCCTGCTCCGCCGCCAGTTCGCACAATACGCGCACGCTTTCCGCGCCGTCGGCCATCGTGTGCTCGAAATGCGGAATGCCGCCCACCACGTCCACGCCCATCGCCAGCGCGCGCTGCAACTGGTCCAGCGC
>JBPCLS010000202.1:0-6542 GCA_051003055.1 Casimicrobiaceae bacterium | reverse complement strand
CTGCGCCATCGTTCGCAAGAGCTCGACGTCTGCTTCCTCGGCCACGACCTGCTGATCCTGGCCCACCATTCCCACCGTCCAAACCTCGGGTTCCTCGATGGTCCACACGCCGTAGGGGCGATCGCGGCGCCTTAAGGAGGAGGCCGCAATCGCCGGAACTTCAATCGGCGGCTGCAGCAGCCGGTGGCCGTCTCCGAAATGGCTCGCTCTCGCGTGAGAGGCGAAAACCAATTCGATGCGGCGCGCGCCATCGTGGGCGATCGCGCGCAGCCGGTCGAGCCAGAGTGATGGTCGCGCACCCTGGCAGAACACGATGACGCGCTCGGCATCGGCGCGCTCGACCCATTCGACACAATCGAAATCGATTCCGACGAACACGTGAACGCCGCCGTGCGGGTACTCGCCGATGGCCGCGTCGACGACGCGAACGCCGTCCGAGCGGAACGCGCCGCGTGCGTCGCCGTCGGTCGCCCAGATGTTATGTCGCGTGGTACCCAGCAGCTCGGCAATGCGGCGCAAGAGCCAGGCGTCGTCAGAATCACCGGCATGCATTCGGCCGATGAGATGGATTAGCGGCGCTTCTTCGCCCGACGTCGCTGGCTGGCCGGGCCGCGGCGCATTCGCGAGCGCGAGGTCGTTCAACACTGCGAGCGCTCGTTCGCAAAGCTCCTCCGGCAACGCGCATTCGCGCGCCGCTTTGGCGTCACGGACGAGCAGCAGGTTGTGCGCGATCGCCGGGTATTCCGGCCGCAGCGCCAGCGCGTCCAGTATCAAGCGTTCGGCCAGATCGAGTTCGTCAAGACCCAGCGCAATGACGCCCAACATGTGCAGCGCGTCGTGCGTCGCGGGCGCTCGGAGGAGCACATCTTCGTACAGACGTGCGGCTTCAGGTAGTTGGTTCGACGTCTGGTATTGCAACGCGCGCTCCATCGTCTCGCCATAGCGGTCGCGCTCGTCCTCGGAGAAGTGGGCCCACTCGGCGCCCGGCGCCCGGTAACGCGAGCGCCGCGCGATCGCCCCCGAGACCGTGGCAACCGGCACCGTCCCAGGAGGGGCAGCAGCGGTGACACCAAGTGCGCCGTGGCAATCCTTGTAGCGCTTGCCGCTGCCGCAAGGGCATGGGCTATTGCGCGAGGCCGGTGCTGCGAGCGTGCTGCTTAGCGGAAGCGCGCTCAAATTAGCGCTCTGCCGGCGAAGGCAGGACACCGCTTTCGGCGACTCTTGCATCGACGACGTACTGGAACGCGTAGAGGTCCTCGAGATCGTCAAAGTCGCGAAAGGCAATCGACAGGTGCTGCGTCTGCAGACGTCCCGGATGCCGTGCGACCACGTGACGGTCAACCCATTTCGGTTGCGTCAGCGGTTCCATGTGAAGGACCGCGTAGCCCGTCTCCTCGAACAGTTGCCGCAACGTCTGCTTGGTGAAGAACCGGACATGCGTGATATCGAGCACGCCGTTCGGTCCATAGCTCCACCGGCCCGCGGCCAGCTCGTCGAGATTCGCGAGGTTGCGAATGTTCGGGACGCTGGCGAGGATTCGCGTGTCGTGTGCGAGCCAGCCGCGAATGCGCGTCAACGCGCGCCAGGGGTCGTAGAGGTGCTCGAGCACGTCGAGCAGCAAGACAGTGCCGATTGCCACGTCGCCCACGTGTTCGGTGAGATCGACATCATCGATGCTTGCGCACAGAACGTCGTCCAGATATTGGCGCGCATGCTTCGCTGCATGCGGATTCGATTCGATACCCATGACTCGCGTGCCGGGAAATTTCTCTTTGATGAGCTTACCGGTAGCGCCGCCGCCGCAACCGATGTCCAAGACGACACCCGGTGGATCGTTGATGAAACTTGCGATCTCGGTGCGCGGATTCTGGTGGTACACGGGGTCGAACGACACCTCGTCGCGCAGGTGCGTTTGCCAGACGTAGCTCACGTCGCCGACCTGGAAAAACGCGAGCTCTGATAATTACCGGACGCCGCGAAGTTCTCGAAACGTGTGTGCTCACCGACGAAGGTCAGGCGGATCGTACCGATTGGTCCATTGCGCTGCTTGCCGATGATGATCTCCGCGACCCCCTTGTCCTGTGTCTCGTCGTTGTAGACCTCGTCACGGTAAATAAAGAGGATCAAGTCTGCATCCTGCTCGATCGCGCCCGATTCGCGCAGATCCGACATCACCGGCCGCTTGTTCGGCCGCTGCTCCAGCGACCGATTCAATTGCGACAACGCCATCACGGGAACTTTCAATTCTTTGGCCAACGACTTCATCGACCGCGAAATCTCCGAGATCTCAGTCGCGCGATTCTCGCCGGTCGTCGTCGCCTGCATCAGTTGCAGGTAGTCGACGATGACCAAGCCCAGCTTGCCGTACTGCTTCTGCAGCCGGCGCGCACGCGAGCGCACTTCGATGGCATTCAGCGCCGGCGTCTCGTCGATCAGCATCGGCGCCTCGCTCAAGCGTCCCAGCGCGCTTGCGAGCTTCTCCCAGTCGTCCGGCCCCAGACGACCGGTGCGCAGCTTGTGCTGATCGAGCTTGCCCACCGAGCCGATCATGCGCAGCGCCAGTTGCGACGCCCCCATCTCCATGGAAAAGATCGCGACGGGCAGCTTCGCGTGCAACGCGACGTGTTCGCCGATGTTCAATGCCAGCGCCGTCTTGCCCATCGACGGTCTCCCGGCGACGACAATCAGATCGCCTTCCTGCAGGCCTGACGTCATCCGATCGAGATCGGCGTAACCGGTGGGCACACCGGTGACATCCGAGGGATCATCGCGGTTGTACAGCGTCTCGATGCGATCGACGACACTGGTCAGCAACGTGCCGATCTGCTGGAAGTATTGCTGCCCGCGCGCGCCCTGTTCCGCGATGTGCAGCACGCGCGCTTCGGCGTCATCGAGCACCGCTTTGGCGCTGCGGCCCAAAGGGTTGTACGCGGCATCGGCAATCTCGCCCGCCGTCGCCGCCAACTGACGCAGAATCGACCGCTCGCGCACGATCGTCGCGTAGTGGCGGATGTTGGCCGCCGTCGGCACGTTCTGGACGAGCGCGCCCAGGTACGCGAGTCCGCCGACGTAGTCGAGTTTTTGGGTGGAGGAAAGCGCCTCCGACAAGGTGACGACGTCGATCGGCTTGCCTTCTCCGCCGAGCTTGCCGATGTGCCGGTAAATGACGCGATGCGCATCGCTATAGAAGTCGTCCGCGCCGACTAAGTCGCCGATTTTGTCGGCTGCCTCGTTGTCCAGTAACAGGCCGCCCAGGATCGACTGCTCCGCCTCCAGCGAATGCGGCGGCAGTTTCAGTGCATCGAGCTGGGGATCGTCAGGCATGGCCGAAAGTTACGCGGAACCGAGTCGATTTTACCGCCGCCGACAGGTTGCCGGGGCTGCTAAAAACGAAAGGCCACACCGGCGGCCGTATTTTTCGTCTTAACGGTTTCGCGCTTTAGCGTTTTTCACTTTAGCGGTTGTGCGTGTACGGGGTAGCGACCTTACCCCTGGCCGAGATCACCTACGACCGACACCGTGATGTTCGCAACGACGTCGGTATGCGGCGCGACGGTCAACGGATAATCGCCGACCTGCTTTAGCGGCCCGCCCGGCATGCGGACCATTGCCTTTTCGATCTCCACACCCTGCGCTTTGAGCGCTGCGACGATATCGACGTTGCTGACCGACCCGAAGAGCCGGCCGTCGACGCCGGCCTTTTGGGAAATCCGGACTGCCAAGCCTTCGAGCTTGGTCGCGAGTTCTTGCGCGTGCGCGAGCTTTGCCCCGGCTGCGGTCTCGAGCTCCGCGCGTTTCTCTTCCAGCAATTTTACGTTCGCGGCCGTCGCGCGTTTGGCCTTGCCTTGCGGGATCAGGAAGTTGCGCGCGTAGCCCGCCTTAACCTTGACCACTTCGCCCAAGTTGCCGACGTTGGCTATTTTTTCGAGGAGGACGATTTGCATGATCGCCCCTTAGTGCCGGTCGGTAAACGGCAGCAGCGCGAGGAATTGCGCCCGCTTGATCGCCGTTCCGAGCTGGCGCTGATAGCGCGCCTTGGTGCCCGTTACGCGCGCTGGCATGATCTTGCCGTTTTCCTGCACAAAATCCTTCAGGACGTCGATGTCCTTGTAATCGATTTCCGTGACTTTTTCGGCCGTAAACCGGCAGAACTTGCGGCGCTTGAAAAGTGCATTGCCGCGTTCGCGCTTCTTGCCGTTTTTGTCCTTGCCTTTGAACTTACTTCTTCCCATCGGACGGGGCATGATTAAATTCCTTTAGTCTCTAGATTTGCTGAATCCGCAAATTCGTTACGTGCAGCGCGACGGTCACACCGGTGCGATAGCGTCGCGCCAAAAATCCTTCGCAGCGAAACGCGCTTCCCATCGGTACCCGGGCCAGTCGTTCCGCAACGTTCCCGAACGCGACGGCAAATAGCTCACATTCAACGCGCCGCTCGCCGCCCGCTTCGACCTGCACGGACTGGTGGCGCAACGTGCAGTCAATCGCCATGATGCCGGCGGGCGTGTAGCGGATTTCACCGCGTTCGGTCACCGTAACGTCGAGCGTTAGCCGGTTCTCGCCCGGCACCGTCGGTTACCCGGACCTTTAAGTCGTCAGGCACCCGTTACGACGGGCGCGGCCTGGGGAGTTTCCATCACCGCAGCGGGGACCGCTTCCGGGCGCGTCTCGGCATCGCGGCCCGTTTGGCCACTCAACTGTCCGCTGAGCGCCTTGGCCTTTTCTTCCTTCATCATCGGTGACGGCGCGACCTTGGCTTCGCTCATGGCGACGATCAAATGGCGCAACACCGCATCGTTGAATTTGAACGCGTGCTCAAGCTCGTTCAATGATTCCTGGTCGCACTCGATATTCATCAGCACATAGTGTGCCTTGTGCACTTTGGCAATTGAATAAGCGAGTTGACGGCGACCCCAGTCCTCGATGCGATGAATCTGGCCCTTGCGGCTGGTGACCATCGATCGGTAGCGCTCGACCATTGCGGGCACCTGCTCGCTCTGATCGGGATGAACGATGAAGACGACTTCGTAATGACGCATCGGCAGAGCACTCCTCTCGGTCGGTGGTGGCGCGTGCGCTGCTGTGAGTTCAAGCAACGGCGCCGGCGGCCTCCCCGTTCTGCTGCGGGTGAGGCAAGGTAACCGAAGATTGTAGCACAACGTTACGGATCAAACGCTTCGCCGGGACCCAATACTCGTCTGCTTCCGTCGGCACGAGCCAACGCCGTCAGCGTTGCATCACGGTCGATTTTGGACAGCAGCGCCAACTCTCTGACCTTGGCATAAAAGCGCGGCAGGTCGTCGCCTGCTTCACGGAGCAATGCGCGAAACGCCGGGACGCGGGCCGAATACAGCGCAACCGACGCAAGGTTGGCGTTGTTGGGCCCCGCGTTGTTGACACCGGTAAACCAACGGTCGTAGCCGGCAAGCCCGGGCTCGCCGGCTTTGGCCACTTCGTAGCTCGCGCGCATCGCAGCAAAGGTTTGCGTTTTGAATCCCCGCTTCACCTCATCCGGCGCTTCGCTCGCATAAATTTCCTGCAGACGCGCCCGCGCCTCGCGCGTCAGATCGCGAAACGCGCTGCGCAACCGCTGGCCGCGCGCAAATTGCGCGTCGAGCTGCGCATTGTTTTCCGCCTTCAACCATCGGCGGATTCCCGCTTCCTCGACGGCCACCGCAAACGATTCGTTGAATGCAGTGTCATCCTTCACGTAGACGATCTGATGCGCGAGTTCGTGGAAGACGAGGCGCGCAACTTCCGTATCGGGCCAGCGCAGGAACGTCGACAAGACCGGGTCATCGAAGTAGCCCAACGTCGAATACGCCGGCACGCCGCCGATGAACACGTCGTGGCCCGCGTCGCGGAGCCGGCCGGCTTCCTCGCGTGCCTCGTTTTCGCGGAAATAGCCGCGATAGTTCACGCAGCCCGCCACTGGAAAACACCACTGGCGCGGCTTCAACGAGAGTTCCGGCGTCGCGAACACGTTCCACACGACAAACGGGCGACCCAGATCGGTATAGCGCGTGTAGCTGCGATTGTCGGGAAGCGAGAGTTCACGGCTTGCGAACGCGCGAATCGCCTGCACCCGTTCGAGCCGGCGTTTGAGCGTCGCATCCTCGCTCTGCTCGAGAATTTCCGGAATGGGCTTGGCGCGCGCCAGGATGTCCAACTGGCCGCTAGCGCTCTGCCAATAGTAATCGATCGTTTCGACGGCGCCGCAGCCGGCCAGCGCCAGCGCGGTCAAGAGAATCGAAAACGCTGTGCGCATGTCGATGTCGCCCTTTGCACTTTAGTCCATTGCACTTTAGTCGTACTGGCAGCGCCGGCAAAAGACGTTATCGTACCGCTTTCCCCGGTGCGGCGGCTGCTATGCATCCTCTCGTTTTGTTGTCACTCGCTGTCGTTGCGTGGGCCGCGGCGACGGCTGCCGCTGCATCGATGTACAAGTGCACCGGAAGCGGATCAATTCCGATCTACCAGGAGAGCCCCTGTCCGCCCGGCCGCGAGCTGCGCAACTTCGACACCCATCCTGCCGACGTTTC
>JBPCLS010000201.1:0-5066 GCA_051003055.1 Casimicrobiaceae bacterium | reverse complement strand
CCGCTTTCTTGACCGTCTTCCGTCGATCCCTCAAAGAAGACTTACCGGTCGGCTTATCCAGGACTTTGCTCATAATTGCACCAATCGGTTTAATACATGTAACCGAATGGTATCACACGCGCGACAGATTGCGAGGAGGCATCGGACCGTGCAGCAGCCCTACCCATGGTCGCAAAAAAGGAATCGAGAGGAACGCGTACGAGCGCGGTATTACGACTGCGGCTGGGCCTTGGTACTCGCGGGTGGATCTCGATCACCTCCAAGATGCGCTCTGCCGGGCGCACCCAAATGGAAAGGGCCTACATCGCTGCAGGCCCCTCTTTTGCCACTTAAGTGTTTGGTTGCGGGGACAGGATTTGAACCTGTGACCTTCGGGTTATGAGCCCGACGAGCTGCCAGACTGCTCCACCCCGCGTCAGAAGCAATGATTATACCGCCGGGCGAACACTCGGGTCAAACGTCGCTACATCGCTTCGGTTTCCGCGGTCTTGGGTCGCCAAACCAGCAGCCGCGACTCGATCTTGGTCACGGCGAAGTCGAGCAGCAACGCAAACACTGTCAGCACCAATATGCCGGCGAACACCGTGTTGATGTCGAACACCCCTTCGGCTTGCAAGATAAGATAGCCGACGCCTTTTGCCGATCCGAGATATTCGCCGACCACCGCGCCGACGAAGGCCATACCGACCGACGTGTGCAGGCTCGAAAAAACCCACGACGTCGCCGATGGCAGATAGATATAGCGCAACAGCTGGTTTTTCGATGCGCCGAGCATCCGCGCATTGGCCAACACGACCGGGCTGACTTCCTTCACGCCTTGATAGACGTTGAAGAAGACGATGAAGAAGACAAGCGTCACGCCCAGCGCGACTTTGGACGTTATCCCCAAGCCGAACCAGACCGCGAAAATCGGCGCCAGGATCACGCGCGGCATCGCGTTAAGCGCCTTGATGTACGGGTCGGAAAGCGCGGAGGCCAGCGGCGACAAGGCAAGCCACAGCCCGACCACCAGGCCCAATACGCTGCCGGCGGCGAAGGCGAGCAGCGTTTCGATGAGCGTAATCGCCAGATGCGGATAGATCTTGCCGCCGGTGAACCATTCCCAGATGACCTCGAGAACCTTCAATGGCTTGCCGAAGAAAAACGGCGCGAGCACGCCAGTCTCCGTTAGCACGTACCAAATGGCGAACAGCGCGACCAGCAGAAGCGTCTGGTAGACAGCCAGCAAGCCCCGGTTCGTCTTAAGATCAGTGCTTGCTTTGCGCATAGCCTTTGAGTACTTCGGACTTGAGCACCTGCCAGATCGCTTCATGCAATTCGACGAAGCGCGGCGACATGCGGATTTCGGCGACGTCGCGCGGGCGCGGCAAGTCGATTGCGAAATCGCCGAGCGGATGCGTGGCGGGACCTGCCGACAGCACGACCACGCGATCGGAGAGCGAGATCGCTTCCTGTAGATCGTGCGTGATGAACAGCACCGACTTGCGATCGGCCGACCACAGATCGAGCAGCTCGTTTTCCATGAGTTGCCGCGTCTGCACGTCCAGTGCGGAAAACGGCTCGTCCATCAGCAAGATTTCCGGATCGAGAATCAGCATCTGTGCCAGGGCGACGCGCTTGCGCATGCCACCGGAAAGCTGGTGCGGATAGCGATCGTCGAATCCCGTCAAGCCGACACGCTCCAACCATGCACGCGCTTTGCCTGCGGCATCGGCTTTGGCCATGCCGCGAAATTCAAGGCCCGCCGTGACGTTGTCGAGCGCGTTTCGCCAAGGCATCAGCGCGTCGGACTGGAACATGTAGCCCGCGCGCGCGTTGACTCCCGCGAGCAGTGCGCCGTGTACCAGCGTACGGCCGGAAGACGGCGCGAGCAACCCGGCGGCGACGTTCAATAGCGTCGACTTGCCGCACCCGGTGGGTCCAACCACCGACACGAATTCTCCGGGTTGAACGGCGAGGGTCGTATCCTCGACCGCGATGTAGCGGCCTTCACTGCCGCGCGCCGCGAACGCGCATGTCACGCGTTCGAGGGCAAGCGCGGGGGCGCCGCCGGCGACGCCCTGCGCATGTTCCATCAGCGGTACTTCTGTGCCGCCTTTTGCGCAAACGACATGTTGACCGTCTTGGTAAGATCGACGGTCGCGCTTTGCACACCGGGGTCAAACGTCTTCAAGTCCCGATGAACGCCCTGCGTTGCGTCTGCGCCGATGATCCCGTCGTGCTTGAAGCCCTCGAGATTTTTTTCGAGCGCCGCCTTGTACAGCGCGCGGTCGGCGTAATACTCGGGAGGAACCGCCGCAATGATCTGGTCCGGTGTCGAGTTCTGGATGAAGCGCAGCGCGCGTACCATGGCGTTGACAATCGCCTGCGCCGTGTTCGGATATTTTTTGGCGAACTCGACCGGAGCGTAGATGCTGCCCGCCGCATACGCGCCGCCGTACACCTCCTGCATCCCTTTGGCGGTCCGCGTATCGATGATTGGAACAATCGTGCCATCGGACTCGAGCTGCGCTATCACCGGGTCCAGATTGGCAATTGCGTCGATCTCGCCTCGTTTGACGATGGCCACCGCTCCAGCCGTTGCGCCGACACCGATAATCGCCACCGCGTCAGGTTTGAGTCCCGCCTTCGCGAGCAGAATATTCACAAACATGTTGGTCGAAGAGCCCGGCGCGGTGACGCCGATTTTCATGCCTTTGAGATCTGCCGGCGATTTGTAGCTTCCTGCCTTGGCTTTGGGCATGCCCAGCACGATGCCGGCGTACTTGCCCTGCATCACCAACGCTTCGATGTTCTGGCCCTTCGCCTGTTGCGTGATCGTGTGCTCAAAGGCACCCGAGACGACGTCCACGCTTCCGCCCAACAACGCCTGCAATGCGCGCGCACCTCCGGGGAAATCCAGAATCTCGACGTCGAGTCCCTCGGCCTTGAAGTATCCGTTGCGCTCGGCAATCGTCAACGGCAGATAGTAGAACAGCGGCTTGCCGCCTACGCCGATGGTGATCTTCGGCTTCTCCACCGCTTGCGCAAACACCGGGGCAGCAAGTCCAGCCGCAACGGCGAATGCGAACACGCTGCGAATCAACAATCGAAACATGGGATCTCCTAAAAGAGGTGTGCTTCTAGCGACAATAAGTTGAGAGTCGGTCGGCTATTGTCCCGGCACGCAGAGCAAGCGTCAAACCGCCGCTGCTAGACCACTACCCTGCGCCGACGACCGTTTCGGCTGGAAAGGCAATGACATGGTCGATCGCCAGCCGGATGCCGATTTTCTCGCCAATCGCGTGATTGTGGTGCGAGGGCACGAGCGAGAGAACGCGCGTGCCTGACTCAAGCTTCAACGTGTATAAAAACTCGGCGCCGCGGAACGCTTTTGCAGCGACTTCGGCCTGCCACGGGCTCGCGTCGTCGTGCAGGATATCGTCGGGACGCAACAGCAAGTCGACCTGACCGCCCTCGGCGACGGGAACGGGCCATTCGCCTGCGAGTTCGCCCAATTCGGTGACCATGCGACCGCCCCGTTCGGCGATGCCCCGCAGGAACACGCCCTGCCCCACGAAATCCGCGACGAAGCGCGTGCGCGGGCGATGGTAGAGATTGTAGGCGCTGTCCCACTGTTCGATCGTGCCATCTTTGATGATTCCGATTTCGTCGGCGAGCGAAAAAGCTTCGTGCTGGTCGTGCGTCACGAGAATCGCCGTCGTTCCGGCTTTCTTTAAAATCGCGCGTACTTCAAGCGAAAGCCTCTCGCGCAGGTCGATGTCGAGATTGGAAAACGGCTCATCCAGCAGCAGGAGATCGGGTGCTGGTGCCAGCGCCCGCGCGAGCGCGACTCTTTGCTGCTGGCCGCCGGAAAGCTCGTGCGGGTACGTATCGTGCGCGGCCGCAAGTCCCACGAGCTCGAGCATCGCAGCGGCGCGCGCATCCGCTTTATCGATTGCCATGCGCGACAGGCCGAACGCGACGTTTTTCGCAACCGACAGATGCGGGAACAGCGCATAGTCCTGGAACACCATGCCGATGCCACGTTTTTCCGGCGGCACCTGCAAGTCCAGTTTCGACACGACCCTTCCCGATAGGGCAATTTCACCGCCAAGAACAGGCTCGAACCCGGCGAGACAGCGCAGCACCGTGGTTTTGCCGCAACCGGACGGGCCCAGCAGGCAGCCGATACGACCTGGCGCCAGCGCAAAGCTCATGCCGCGCACGACGCGATGTGCGCCGTACGCATGTTCGAGATTACGTACGTCGACGGAAGCAGCCATGAACGGGCGATCGGCAGATCAACCGGGCAGCCAGCCGCGAAACTGCGCCGTGGCGCCACCCGCTCCGCGCCGGTGCCGCAGCGCACGCAGTTTTTCGGCCATCGCGTCGCCAATGAAAATCTGTGGATTCGACGCCGGCGAATAACCAGCGTCGCGTTCACGTTCGGCCACACGGACTTTGGCGAGATCAAAGGCAGCCTGAAACGTGTCGACACTGGCCAAGCCGCGCTGGAAGAATGCCTCGCCGAAAAATGTGGCGTCGCTACGGTCGCCGCAGCCAAACGAAATGCGGTCGGCCTGCGACGCCGTGACGATCATCGTGTAATCGTCTTTCAGCGCTGCGATGTAGCCTCCCGAAAAGCAGGCGGAAACGACGACGATGCGCCACTTGATCTGGGCGCCGTCGAGTATCTGCTTCAAGCCTGTCGGCGAGAGTTCGACCAGCGACAGCGGCGGCAAGTCAGTCGTCAACTTGTGATCGCGACTGCCGTGGCTCGCGACGTACACCATCACGACGTCGTCCGCGACGTCGATCGCCGTGCCGATCTCATTCATCGTTTCGCGTAAATTGGTCACCGTCGCGAAGGGAGTCGTCAGCAGCGTCTGCGGGTTGTTGATGAGCGTGATCGACCGTCCCGCAGTTCCCCAGCGCTCGTCCATGACTTTTTGCGCAGCTTCGACGTCCTTACGGAACACATCCTGGCGGCCGTACGGCGCAAAGCCCACAAAGTACAGGTCGGCGCGACCCGCGCGTTCCGGCTCCAGACTTTCCAGCGCGTTGTCGAGCAGGAAACTCTGCGC
>JBPCLS010000200.1:0-8792 GCA_051003055.1 Casimicrobiaceae bacterium | reverse complement strand
ACCCGCCCACGAAGAACATCAAGAGCGAGAACAGCAGATACAGCGTGCCGATATCCTTGTGATTCGTCGTGGTGATCCAGCGCATGATCCCACCCGCGTAATGTCCATGCGTGTGGTCGTGATCGTGTTCGTGTTCGTGAGGGGCGGCGTGATCGTGCGGAATGCTGCTCATCGCGATTCTCCGATATGTTTCCGGTCGCCTGGCGACCGCGCGTTCGTTCGCATCACTGGCGTGCCGTCCTGACTTCCGCCGGCTGGACCGCGTCGCCGGTTTTGTTGCTCCACGCATTCCGTGTGTACGTAATGACCGCGGCCAGATCCGTATCCGACAGTTGCTTGAACGAGACCATCGCGGTTCCCGCCTTGCCGTTGAGTAGCAGAGCGATCTGCGCCGCCTTGGGGCCGTTGACGAGCTTCGAACCGTCGAGCGGAGGAAACGCGCCCGTTACGCCTTTGCCGGTTGCCTGGTGACACGCCATGCAGTTCTGCGCAAACACGCCCTCGCCCTTGCCGACAAGATCGGCATGCGCCATCACCTTGTTCGGGTCCTCGGCGACCACCGCGACCTTCTGCTTTTGCTCGGCGAGCCACCGGGCATAGTCGTCCTTCGACTTCACCTCGACGACAATAGGCATGAAGCCGTGCTCCTTGCCGCACAATTCCGCGCAACTGCCGCGGTACGTCCCGACCTGCTCCGCCTTGAACCACGAATCGCGGACGAAGCCTGGGATCGCGTCCTGCTTCACGCCGAACGCCGGTACCCACCACGCGTGCAAAACGTCGCTGGCCGTAATCAGCACCCTGACCTTGGAGTCGACGGGTACGACCAGCGGGTTATCGACCTCCAGCAAGTAGTTCTCGCCTTTGGGCTCCCGGTTCTCGATTTGCGCCAGAGGAGTCTTCAAGTTGGAATAAAACCCGATGCCTTCCTGCAGGTAATCGTAGCCCCACTTCCACTGATAACCGGTGACCTTGATCGTCAGATCAGGCGCCGTCGTGTCCTTCATCCCGAGAATGGTCTTGGTGGCCGGGTACGCCATGAACACCAGGATGAAGAACGGGATGATGGTCCATACGAGTTCCACGAAAGTATTTTCGTGGAACTGGGCAGCCCTGTGCCCGACTGACTTTCGGTGCTTGAAAATCGAGTAGAACATCACGCCGAAGACGAGGATGAAGATCGCAACACAGATCCAGAAGATGAGCGAATGCAGATCGAACATCCGTTGCGCAATTGGCGTCACCGGCGTCTGCAGGTTCCATTCGAACGCGGCCAGCGCGACATCGGTCTGCGCGAACGCGAACCCGGCAAGTCCGGCCGGCAGCATCTTCAAACGCCGTCTCGCTGCGCCGCTCCCCGTGCTAATGCCCGCCATGCAGACCTCGATCACTCTTTACTGGGTTCGAATCAAAATGTTCTGACAACGACTGCGCGCCCTATCGGCGCGCCGTTATCAGACGGCGCAATTTCCGCGCGACCGCCACTCGTTCGTCCGCCAAAAGCGCGTCGCCGATCACCACCAAGCGCTCCCAATCACCCGCGCGCCGCTCGACGAGGCGGAACGCGAGCCCGACGAGCGCGAGTTCCAGAATCGAGTACGGCAACACCATCCAGACGCCCGCCACCGCGAACGCACATGCCAAGGCGAGACTGAACGCCGCGAGGACGCCGAACACCGCCCAGATTTGCCGTGCACCAAGCGAATTGTTTTGCCGCGCGACGATGTACAAATAGGAGCACGGATCGGTGCGAAGGTCGGTAGCGGCAACGACGCTCAAAGCAGCAAAATCTTAGCATGTAACCTAAAAACGGCCATCCACGGCAGACACTAAATGCCGAGCGTTATCGTGGGTCTCAAAGGCGCGGCGACGTGCATGACCGCGCAGTTGCAAGATCACTAAAAACCAACGCGATCAATCCCCAGCTTGTCCAACGCTGTGGTTGCAAACAAAGCGGCGTGTCCATGCGGAATGTCGGCCAATAGCGGCGCGCCAAGCCGTCGTTCCAGATCGGCTACGTTCGCATCCGCTTGCTCCATCGCGGCCTCGATCCGGTTGGCCACCCAGCCGACGAGATGCAAGCCGCGTGCGCGAATGGCCAGCGTAGAGAGCAGCGCATGGTTCAGGCATCCCAACCGGATGCCGACGGCCAGCACTACCGGTAACGCAAGCGCCGCCGGGATATCCAGCATGTCGATCCGGTCACCGAGCGGAACCAGCGCGCCGCCCGCGCCTTCGACGACGACGATGTCGGCACGCGCTGCCAGCCGCGCATACGCCGCGATGATGGTATCGAGTTCGATGGCGGTGCCCGCGTGGGCGGCTGCCAAATGCGGCGCGATGGCCGGCGCAAACACATAGGGACTGCGATCCGCGAGTGGTGCGCCGACGTTCCCCGCCGCGGCGAGGGCTGTCACATCCGCGGGTACGTCGATACCTGACGGTAATCCCGCCGCTACCGGTTTCATACCGATCGCGCGGTAGCCGCTCCTGACCAGCGCGCGCAGCAGCGCGACCGTCACCACGGTCTTACCGACGTTGGTGTCGGTGCCGGTGACGAAGAGGCCGCGCGAGCTGGCCAACGTCAGCGTCGCGCCGGGCGCGAGATGTTGACGATCGGGTGACCTTCGGCGGTGCGTTTCGGCGCGCATTTCCACGCGTGCCCGTAAATGACTTCGAACGTCGCGGGAATCCGCCCGTCGCGCCGCAACGCTTCGAGCGCTGCGGTCGCGCGCTGCCAGCGGCGGCGGCCCATGAGTCCGCGCGGACGGCCGCGCGTCGCGTTCGTCGCGCCCAACTGTTGCAACTCGCGCATCAGGCTACGCGCATCCGCATACGTCAGCGTTATCTGCTCCATGTCCATCACCGGTTCGGCGAAGCCCGCGTGCACCAGCATGTCGCCGATGTCATGCATGTCGAGGAAGCGGTTGGTGTGCGTGAAACCATCCGCTTGCGCGAATGCCGTGCGGATTTCTTTGAGCGTATCGGGACCGAGGGTCGTGAACGAAATGAGGCCGCCGACCTTAAGCACCCGGCGCATTTCCGCCAGAACGCGCGGAACATCGTTCACCCACTGGAACACGAGGTTGCTCCAGATCAAGTCGAACGCAACGCCGCGAAGAGGCAGCGCGTTCACGTCAGCGCAGAGGAAGAGAGGAGACACGTCGTCGCGCTTACGCAACAAAGTGAGCTTCCCGGACAGGAGGCGCTGCAACAGCGATCCCGCGACACGTGCGCGCTCGCGCGCCGATTGCACCATCGGCAGCGCGAGATCGAGCGCGACGACGCGTGCTTGCTGGTAACGCGCGGCAAATTCGCCCACGCCCTCGCCGGTGCCGCAGCCCGCGTCGAGGATCAGCGCTGGCACGATCTTCACATAATCGAGTCGTGCTGCCATACGCGCGCCGACTTCACGCTGCAGCGCCGCCGCGGCGTCGTAGGTTGCAGCCGCGCGGCCGAACGCGCGACGAACCACGCGCGGATCGATTTCACGCGGGTCGGGCGCTGCAAAATCAGGCTCAAGCGCCATCGAGAAAAGAGGTTGCGATGTCGGTAAACGCTGTTCGATGCGACAGGAACGAAGCATGCGCCGCACCGGAGATGTTCGCATAGCGTGCATTCGGCAGCGTCCGCGCAAGCCAGCTCCCTGCCGCGGCAGGCGTCAACGCGTCGCGATCGCCGGTCACCACCAGGGCGGGCGTGTGAATCTGCGCCACATCCTGGCGCAGATCGGTGGTGGAGAGTAACGCGAGCGCGTCCCGCAGCACCGCCGGCGAGGGCGCACCGCGCTCGAACACGCGTGCACGCAACTGCTTCAGTAGGGCGATTCCTTCAGCGCTGCCCTGTACCTGTAGCGTCAGGAATCGATGCAACGTCAAACGATAGGCGACTCGTAATTCGTCGGCAAAGCGAGCGAGTGTTTCGGGCGCCATCGCGTGCGGCCAATCTGGAGACGCAACGAAGCGAGGTGTTGTCGCGACCAGCACAAGTTTCGCGATTCGCTCCGGTTTGGAGTGCGCCCAGCGCATCGCGAGCATCCCTCCCAACGACCAGCCCAATACGCACAACGGCTCGCCGACCGGCGCGAATGCATCTTCCAGCGCTTGCACGATCGCATCCAGCGAATAGGGTACGACCGGCGGCGAATAGCCATGCCCGGGCAGATCGACGGCATGGACGCGAAAGCGCCGCGCGAGCCCGGGGATCAACGGCGCGAACAGTCCCGCATGCAGTGCCCAGCCGTGCAACAGGACGAGCGGCGGGCCGCTGCCTGCGACATCGCTGTGCAAGCGGTTCATCCGGCAAGATCGCGTAAAGCACCGAGCAGCGCATCGACGTCATCCTGGGCGTGTGCAGCCGACAGCGAAATGCGCAGGCGCGCGGTCCCTTGCGGCACCGTCGGCGGGCGGATTGCGGGAACCCAAAAGCCGCGTGCAAAAAGCGCCTCGGCGAGAGCGCCAGCCGCGGCATTGCTGCCGACCAGCAGCGGCTGAATCGCCGACTCGGACGGAAGCAGCGTCCATGGAAGCGCGCGCGCGCCGGCACGAAATCGCTCGATCAGCCGCTGCAGCCGCGCGCGGCGCAGCGATTCATCGCGGATGATCGCGAGCGAAGCGTGGAGCGCGCACGCGAGCATCGCCGGCGCGGCTGTCGTATAGATATAGGGACGCGCGTTCTGGATCAGCGTTTCGATCACCGTCGGATGCGCCGCCACGAACGCGCCGGCCACACCCGCTGCTTTGCCCAACGTGCCCATGTAGACGATGCGCTCGGACGCAAGCCCGAAGTGGGCGAGGCTGCCGCGCCCTTCTCCAAGAACGCCAAATCCGTGCGCATCATCGACCAGCAGCCACGCGTTGTGCGTTTCGGCAAGCTTGAGCAGTTGCGGGAGCGGCGCCAAGTCACCGTCCATACTGAACACCGCATCGGTTGCGATCAGCTTGCGCCCGCCGGCTGGTGCCGCCAGACGCCCTTGGAGCGCGACGACGTCGTGGTGCGGATAACGGACCAAGCGCGCGCGCGACAGCAGCGCCCCATCGTTGAGGCACGCATGGTTCAGGCGATCCGCGAAAACGGTGTCGCCGCGGCCGGCGAGTGTTGCGACAATCGCGAGGTTGGCCAGATAGCCGCTCGAGAACGTCAACGCCCGCGCATTTGCACACGGTGCGACAAAAGCGGCGAGCTCCTGCTCAAGTGCCTCGTGCGGCGCGCAATGCCCGCAAACCAGATGCGACGCGCCCGCGCCAACTCCCCAGTTCGTTGCTGCGTCGCGTGCGGCGGCGACCACCGCCGGGTCGTTCGCCAGCACGAGGCAATCATTGCTGGCGAACGAGAGCAGCTCCCGGTCCCCGACAACCACGTGGGTGCCCTGCGCGCTCGAGAGAACGCGTCGCGTGCGCGTCAGCCCGGATGCACCGCGTGCCGCGAGCGCGGCCGCGAGCGCGGCTGTGAGCTGCGATGCCACGTCGCTTATATCGCGGGCCAGCTAAAGCGCCAAGAGCGAGAGCTTCGCGAACAGAGCGCGGTCGGCTGCCACGTCCGGATTGCCGGTCGTGAGCAGTTTGTCGCCGTAGAAGATCGAGTTTGCTCCAGCGAAAAAACATAGTGCCTGCACGGCGTCGCCCAACTCGCGGCGGCCCGCGGATAGTCGCACCGCGGCTTTGGGCATGGTCATTCGCGCGGCGGCGATCGTCCGGACAAACTCGAACGGATCCAGCGCAGCTTCGCCGCCGAGTTTTTGGTGAAGCGGCGTCCCCTCGACCTGCACCAGATGGTTGATAGGCACCGACTCGGGATATGGGTCGAGATTGGCAAGCTGCGCGATCAGTCCGGCGCGGTCTCTGCGCGTTTCACCCATGCCGACGATGCCGCCGCAGCACACGGCTAGACCCGCTTCGCGCACGCGATCGAGCGTCTCCAGGCGATCGCGGTACTCGCGCGTGCCCACGATTTCCCCGTAGAACTCGGGGGCGGTATCGAGGTTGTGGTTGTAGTAATCGAGGCCGGCGGCGCGCAATTGCTCGGCCTGACCAGGTTTTAAAAGTCCCAAGGTTGCACAGGTTTCAAGGCCCAGCGCCTTGACCGCACGCACCATCCCGAGCACTGGTTCGAGGTCGCGCTGTTTCGGACCGCGCCACGCGGCTCCCATGCAAAAACGTGACGCACCTGCGTCCCTGGCGGCGCACGCGGCGGCGACGACTTCCTGCACGCTCAGCATCACTTCGTTCTCAACGCCTGTGTGGTAACGCGCAGCCTGCGGGCAATACCCGCAATCCTCGGGACAGCCGCCAGTCTTGATCGACACGAGCGTCGAAAGCTGAACCGCGTTCGGCACGTGATAGGCGCGATGCACTTGATGCGCGCGGAAAATAAGATCGTTGAACGGGAGGGCAAACAACGCGGCGACGTCGTCGACCGTCCAGCGAGTCGGCAGCATTGCTGGCGATCGCCCGGGATGAAAAGTGATCGGAGGGGTTGTGCTCATGCTTTTGGCTGAAGCCTCGGCGGAACGGACAGTTGCGACAATGCGGCTCCACCCTTTGAAGCGGCCAAGTGTCGATGACCCTCCCTCTGATGTCAAATTTTTCGCGGCTGGCATTTGACAAGTCCGGGGCATTGCGCACGCTCGTTCAGTACGCACTGCCGCAGCATTGCGCGCTATGCACGGCGGCTTGTGGCGACACGTTGGTGTGCGCGGCGTGCAACGGCGCGTTGCCGCGTATCGCCGAAGCGTGTCCGCTGTGTGCACTTCCGACGGCGGGAGGCGCGGTGTGCGGCGCGTGCCTTCGCAAGCCGCCGCCGTTCGACGCAACACGAGCGGCGTTCGTCTACGCTTATCCGGTCGACCGGCTGATCCACGCGCTAAAGTACGGCGCTCGTTTAGCCTACGCCGAGTTCTTCGCCGGCGCGTTGGCAGCGCGGATTGCCGTATGCCCCGACTTACTAGTGGCATTGCCGCTCGCAGCTTCGCGGCAACGGCAACGTGGCTTCAACCAGGCCCAAGAAATCGCGCGCCAACTTGCGCGAAGCGTCCGCGTGCCGGTTGCCGCCGGGCTCACTCGCATCCGCGACACGCCCGCGCAGGCGAGCCTGCCATGGAATCTTCGCGCGAAGAACGTTGCCGGCGCCTTCGCGGGCACCACTGCACTCGCCGGAAAGCGCATCGCCATCATCGATGACGTGATGACCACCGGCGCGACCCTTGCGGCGGCGGCAAAGGCGGCGCGGCGCGCGGGTGCGGTGGGCGTCGAAGCGTGGGTGGTCGCGCGTACACTGCCGCCCGTTGCCAAACGCAATTAAGGAGCTGGTCCCTTCAGCCTGCGCGATGTTCGCCGTCGTCCTTGTTCATCCGGAGATTCCGCCGAACACCGGCAACGTGATTCGCCTGACCGCGCACACGGCAACGGAGTTGCCTCTCGTGAACAGATACTTGACAAGTATGCAATATATTATAATAATGCATACTTTAAGTCTGGAGAAACCAAGTTATGAAGGCGGTTGTAGCAGAACGGGGCCAGGTGACTATCCCTAAAACATTGCGCAACAAACTGGGTATTCAGCCGGGGTCAGTGCTCGAGTTTGAGGCGAAAGACGGCTGCCTGATTGCCAAAAAACGTGTTGATGATCCCGTAGACGCCGTGACGGGAATACTCGGGCACGGCGGCAATAGCGACGCGTACCTCGAAAAGCTGCGGGGTAAACCTTGCTGACGGCGGTGGACACGAGCGTATTGCTGGATGTCTTTCTGGACGACCCCAGGTATCGTCCTCAGTCCGCGCGAGCCTTAAAGCGCTGTCTGGCTGACGGAGGTCTGATCGCCTGCGAAACCGTCTGGGCCGAGACGGCCTCGGCATTTGCGGATCAGGCGCTGTTCCTCAACGTCGTGCAACGATTAGGTTTGCAGCTCATCGCCACGCAGGATAACGCCGCTTTTAGCGCGGGGGCTGCATGGCGGAAGTATCGGGAAAAAGGCGGCCGCCGTGAACGTATGATCCCGGATTTTTTGATTGGCGCGCACGCCAGCCATCAAGCTGATCGGCTCTTAACACGAGACCGAGGTTTTTACCGTAGTTATTTTAAGAATCTGCCCATCATAGATCCGCTGAAAACTTCGTAGGGTGCGCAGCGCCTCACCTGCGCACCCATGTCAAGCCAGCAATCGGTGCGCCGAGATGCGTGGCGCACCCTACACTGGCCCGTTGCCAAACGCAATTAAGGAGCTGGTCCGTTAAGCCTGCGCGCGATGTTCGCCGTCGTCCTTGTCCATCCGGAGATTCCGCCGAACACCGGCAACGTGATTCGCCTGACCGCGCACACGGCAACGGAGTTGCATCTCGTGGAGCCGCTGGGATTCCGCATGGACGACCGGGACTTGAAGCGTGCAGGGCTTGACTACCACGAGTACGCGCAAGTCGCCGTGCATCGCGACTGGACCACGTGCCAAGCGGCGCTCAATCGGCACGCCCCCCGGCGCTTCTTCGCGCTGACGACGAAGGGTTCGCGCTCGCTCTTTGAGGCGCGGTTTGAGCCGAGCGACGTCCTTGTGTTCGGCTGCGAAACCGCCGGGTTGCCTGAGGCAATCCTCGACCAATTCCCCATCGACACACGGCTTGCAATTCCGATGCGCGCCGGAATGCGCAGCCTTAATTTGTCCAACGCCGTCGCTGTGACCGTCTACGAAGCGTGGCGACAGCAGGGGTTCGCGCAAGCTGGATAGAAGGCTCCTGTTTTGCCGCCGGCGGTTCGCCCTTCATTGCCGCTGCGGTCGGTAAGCTCTAGCCGTCAGTGACAAT
>JBPCLS010000199.1:0-6371 GCA_051003055.1 Casimicrobiaceae bacterium | reverse complement strand
TGCTTGAGTTGCAACCCAACAATGCAGCGTGGCTCAACAATCTCGCTTGGGCAGCAGGCCAGGTGAAGGATCCGAAAGCGCTCGATTACGCGGAGACGGCCAATAAGCTCGCTCCGGATCAGCCACCAATAATGGACACGCTTGGCGTGTTGTTGGTTGAGCAGGGTGCCACCGAGCGCGGCGTGGAACTGCTGCGGAAGGCTTCAACTCAGGCGCCGGAGACGCCCGCAATTCGCCTCAATCTTGCCAAGGGGCTTCTCAAGGCCGGACAGAAGGATGCCGCGAAAAAAGAACTCGAGGAACTGGCCAAGCTCGGTGACAAGTTCCCCGCCCAAGCCGAGGTGAGCGAGATGTTGAAGGCGCTTTGAACCTTAAGCGATCAATGAGCGACCTGGCCTGTGATATTCCTTGCGACGCGACCGGGTTCCCGGATGCGCGGCAACTTCGGCGTGGTGTCGGTAGCGGCGGTGATTTGGAACAATCCGCTGCTACCAGGATTGAAAAAAACATGACAACCGTTGCAGTCGTCGGATTGGGCTATGTCGGTTTGCCGCTGGCCGTCGAATTCGGCAAGATTTTCACCACTATCGGCTTCGATCTCTCGGTGCAAAAAGTTGGGAGCTATAGCCGACACGTCGACCCTGCCGGAGAAGTGTGCTCGGAGGATTTCCGCAGGGCAACGAAACTCTCTGTTGGCAATGATCCCGCCGCTCTCTCTAAAGCCGATTTCATCGTGGTCGCCGTGCCGACGCCGGTGGATGACGCACACCAGCCCGATTTGCGGCCGTTGATGCGGGCCTCAGAATTGGTTGGCAAGCACATGAAACGCGGCGCGACGGTCGTGTTCGAATCCACCGTCTATCCGGGCGCGACCGAGGAGGTGTGCATCCCCATCCTGGAGGAGCATTCGGGCATGACGTGGAAGCAGGATTTTTTCGTCGGCTATTCGCCGGAGCGGATCAATCCGGGTGACAAGGAGCGCACGCTTACCAAGATCACCAAAGTGGTGTCGGGCGACACGCCGGAGACCTTGGAGCGCGTTGCGCAAATGTACGGGAGCGTCGTGACAGCGGGTGTGCATCGTGCCTCGAGCATCAAGGTGGCGGAGGCCGCCAAGGTGATCGAGAATACCCAGCGGGACTTGAACATTGCGTTGATGAACGAGCTGGCGATCATCTTCGACCGTATCGGCATCGATACGTCGGAAGTGTTGCAGGCGGCCGGGACGAAGTGGAACTTCCTGCCGTTTCGCCCCGGCCTGGTCGGCGGGCACTGCATCGGCGTCGACCCCTATTATTTGACGCACAAGGCGGAGATGCTCGGCTATCACCCCGAAGTCATTCTCGCCGGCCGCCGTATCAACGACGGCATGGGGAAGCTCGTCGCTGAACAAACGGTCAAGCATCTGGTGCGCAATAGCTGGCAGGTCAAGGATGCGCCGGTGATCGTGCTCGGGCTCACGTTCAAGGAAGATTGCCGCGATCTGCGCAATTCGCGGGTGATCGACGTGATCCGCGAGCTCGAATCGTACGGCGCCCGGATCCATGTTCACGATCCGGTCGCGGATGCCCACGAGGCGTTGCAGGAATACGGTATCGAACTCACATCGTGGGACCGCCTGCCGCAGTGCGCCGCGATCGTCGCGGCGGTTGCGCATCGCGAGTTCAAGGACCGTGCCATCGCCGATTACCTCGGCAAGTTGTTGCCGCGCGGCGTTGTCACGGATGTGAAGTGCATGTTCGATGCGACTGCGCTCAAGGAACACGGCGTGACCGTTTGGCGACTCTGACCGTAAGGTGCTCGGATGCCTCCTACCATTGCCCTATCGGTGAATGATCCGCTGCGCCAACGGTTGGCTGCAAGGCCGCGGTCCTGGCTCGTCACCGGCAGTGCCGGTTTCATCGGCTCGCATCTGACGCAACACTTGCTCGAGCTTGGCCAGACGGTCGTGAGTCTCGATAATTTTGCGACGGGCCACCGGCGTAACCTGGACGAAGTGCGCGCGGCGCTGACACCCGCGCAATGGAAACGCCATCGTTTCATCGAGGCGGACATCGGTGACCTCGTCGCCTGCCGCGACGCGTGCAGCGGCATCGACATCGTGTTGCATCAGGCAGCGTTGGGTTCGGTTCCACGTTCGCTCAGCGACCCTCTTGCGACGAACGCCACGAATGTCGATGGCTTCCTGAACATGCTGGTTGCGGCACGCGACGCTTGTGTACGGCGTTTCGTCTACGCGGCGTCAAGCTCGACGTACGGAGACCATCCGGGACTGCCGAAGGTGGAGGATGCAATCGGCCGGCCGCTGTCGCCCTACGCGGTGACCAAGCTGGTCAACGAGTTGTACGCCGAAGTCTTTGCGCGCTGCTATGGGGTTGAGACGATCGGTCTGCGCTATTTCAATATCTTCGGGGCCCGCCAGGACCCCGACGGCGCCTACGCGGCCGTCATTCCCGAATGGACTCGCGCGATGCTGTTGGGTGAAGAGGTCGCAATCAACGGTGACGGCGAAACGAGTCGCGATTTCTGCTACGTCGACAATGCGGTGCAGGCCAATCTGCTCGCCGCGGTGACCGAGGATCCGGCAGCGATCAATCAGGTCTATAACGTTGCCGTCGACGATCGCACTTCACTCAACCAGCTGTTCGAGTTGCTGCGCGCCGAACTCGCGCAGTCGGTTCCGGGTGTCGCGTCCGTGAAACCGGTGTACCGCGATTTCCGTCCGGGCGATGTGCGTCATTCGCAGGCGAATATCGGAAAAGCGCGACGGCTGCTGGCATACGCACCGACGCGCTTCCTGGCGGACGGTATTCGCGCCGCCATGCCTTGGTATGTCGCGCACTTCCGTGCCGACGCGGGCGTTTCGCAGCGCGCGGCCATTGGTTCGATGCGATGAAAAGCAAGAGCGCGAGTACGAACTCGTCTTACCGGAGTCGCGGCAGGATTCTCGCGGCGCTCTTCCTTGTCCTGTTGTTGCCGGCGCCGGGAGCCCGGGCGGAAATCGAACCTTCGCAGCTCGCCCAGTTCGCCGCGTTGCGCTCCGAGGCCCGCGCCTACGAGCACGGGGAGGGTGTCCGCCGCGATGCGATTCGGGCATTTGAACTTTACTGCGAAGCTGCCAGACTGGGTGATGCCGACTCGCAGTTCAGCCTGGGCTGGATGTACGCGCACGGGCGAGGCTTGCCGCGCAACGACTCTTTGGCCGCATTGTTCTTCGAAATGGCGGCCGACCAGGGTCACGGTCAGGCGCGAACGATGCTGCGTCTCGTCGGCGAGGCGGCCGCCGATCAGCCGGAGTGCATGCGCGAACCACCGGGACCGGATCCCGAAGAGGACTATCTCGCGGCGTTTGCGCCGAAGGAAGCCGAACAGAAAGACGAGAAGCTCATCGCAACCACGCCACAAGAGCAGATCGTATTCGACCTGGTGCACAAGCTCGCGCCCGATTTCCAAGTGAGTCCGCGGCTCGCGGTGGCGGTGATCCGCGCGGAATCGAACTTCGACCCGAAAGCTCGTTCGCCCAAGAATGCGCAGGGACTGATGCAGCTCATCCCGGAGACGTCCGCCCGCTTCAACGTCAAAAAGCCACTCGACCCGATCCAGAATATTCGTGGCGGGCTCGCGTATCTGCGCTGGCTGCTGGCTTATTTCAGAGGCGACGTCGCTCTCGTCGCGGCCGTGGGTAACGCCGGGGATGGTGCTGTCAACCGCTACCGCGGTGTCCCTCCCTACGCGGAAACGCGCGCGTACGTGAAGCAGATCATGCGGCTTTTCAAAAACCCCCACCACCCGTTCGACGCCAGCGTCACCGAACCGTCTCCCGAAATGGCGCGGATACGCATGGTGAAGGTGCAATGAGGGTGCAATGAGGAGAACGCGATGCATTTGAAGTTGCCGTTTGCGGCATTCCGGATTTTGTGTGGGGCGGGCGCCCTGATAGGGCTGCTCGCAACCGGTGCCGGCGCGGCTTGGGGCGGCATGCCCGAGACGATCGAGCGTGTGAAGCCTTCGATCGTCGCCGTGGGGACCTTTCAGAAAACGCGCAGCCCCGCCTTTGCCTTTCGCGGAACCGGCTTCGTCGTCGGCGACGGCACGCTGATCGCTACCAATGCGCACGTGCTGCCTGACTCGCTGCAGACGGATAAGCTGGAATCGATCGTGGTCATGACCGCCGGAGTCGAAGGGCGCGGACCGCAACCGCGCGAGGCGAAGACCGTCGCCATCGACCGGCAGCATGATCTCGCCCTACTGCGTGTTTCCGGGACGCCGCTGCCGGCGTTGCGATTGGGCAATCCTGCCGATGTGCGCGAGGGGCAGACGCATGCTTTCACCGGTTTTCCGATCGGCAGCGTGCTCGGTTTTTTTCCCGTCACTCATCGTGGGATGATTGCCTCGATAACGCCGATCGCACTACCCGGCGTAACGTCGCAACAACTCGACGAACGTCTGATCCGGCGCCTGCAGAGCGGGGCGTTTCCGGTCTTTCAGCTCGACGCGACCGCTTACCCAGGCAACAGCGGCAGCCCGCTGTACGACATCGAAACCGGCGCGGTCATCGGAATCATCAATATGGTTTTTGTCAAAGGTACCAAAGAGTCGGCCTTGAGCCAGCCCTCCGGCATCAGTTTCGCAGTGCCCGTTCAATTCCTGCAGGAACTGCTGCGCACGACGAACTAACATGCGAGACAAACACGGAACGGCTTGTTTTGTCGGATCGGTGGCCCGCAGCTAGCTTTAGCCGCTCAGCCTCGGAGCGCTTCAAGTGGTTTGTTCTTCATCCCGACGCAACGCCTTGAGCGTCAAGTGGCGCGCGAGTAATAGCGGCGGCATTCGCAGCCAATGGGCGCGAACATATAGTAACTGGCGGGCAAGCGGTGTAAGCCGATCGCCTAGATCAGGGTGATCAGGTTGCAATCCCCGCGCGAACAAGGCGTCCATCGCGCGTTGCAGCCATCGCGCCGGACGCCCGATTTCCGCGGCGCGCAACGTCTCCGGTGGCACCGGGGTTTCCAGGAAATGCTGCGCATAGCGCAGTCCGTAATACAGTGGGCGCGCCAGATCAAGTTCGGATGCGCGTCCCGTCAGTTCCCGCCAGAACGCCGGTTCACGCCCAAAATCGCGTAGCAGGCTGTCCAGATCCGCCACGTCGCGCAGGCCGCTGCTCAAGTCCTCGTTGTGAAAGAGATGCGTCGCACTGTGCAGCACCATGTCGACCGGCGCGAGCACCCGCAGCCGCGGCTCTGACTCGATCGGTCGCGATGCTGCCAGTAATTTGGCGGAATCGGGTTTCAGGCGCGCCGTAGGCGGCAAAATTGCATGGTGCACGTCGAGCACCGTCAGGCGCGTGATATGCCGCAGCGGAGGCAACTCGTGCATCCACTGCCGGTAATACCGTTGATCGTAGGGATTGTGGTGGGTCGTCGCCCAGCCGTGCAGCATCAACGCGCCTTCCACCTCGGCCAACGCGGCCTCGGGCACGAGAATATCGATGTCGGTGAATACGCGCCCCTGCGCGGCTGGGAGCCCGGCGACGAGATATGCCGCGCCTTTGAGCAGAACGATGTCGATACCGCAACGGGTGAGCGCCGTGCGGATGTAGGCCACTTCGCGCCGCACCGCTTCCTCCTGCGCCTGCGCGACGATCAGCGCCGCATCGAGATGCACCCGCGGCGCTGCCGGAACACTCTGCAGCACCCCGAGATCGTTCAGGTCAACGGCAACGCGGGAAAGTAGGTTGGCGCGGCGCGCCTGGCGTACCAGCGCATCCCATTCGGAGAGCGTCCAGCCGGGAAGCGCGCGCGGATTCCGTAGTGCGCGGCTGACCGGGTCCGCACCGGCGCGGGTCATGCGTTGCGCGCGAGCTCGTCGAAAACCGCCATTGCGTCGTCAAGCGCGCCATAGCTGAATTCATGGCAGTCGCAAGCATCGATGGTCTGCGCCAGCGCTGCGAATCCTTTGCGGCCGTGCAAGCTGTAGTTGAACGCGTTGTCGGCCAGTTCCATGAATGCGCGCGCCTTCGGCAGACGCGAAAGGCGGGACGCTGCGCCAGCCTCGTAACGCGGGAGTACGATCCAGCGCGGTTGCGCCGGTTCCAGCGCACGGCGCACGCTCTCGGCAGGCGGTTTCATGTGGGCGACCGATCCTTTGATCGTATCGTAAACAACAGGCCCCAGCACCGCCTGCGGGAACGCACCGCGGATGACCTCGATCGAGGCGTTCTTCAGACTGACTGGTCGCGGCAAAGGTACAACGTTGCCCGTCAGGGGATCGATCAAGGTCAGCTCATCGGAAAGAAGCACCCAGCCCCGGTTGACCAACGCGGCGCACAACGTGCTTTTTCCGGATCCGGACGGGCCCGGCAGAAGGGCCGC
>JBPCLS010000198.1:0-3200 GCA_051003055.1 Casimicrobiaceae bacterium | reverse complement strand
CCGCGAAGTAGTGCCTCGCAGGGTCGCAGGACCCGCCCTTCAAGTTCAAATCGAGACCAAGAAAATTCATCGCTTTCAGATTACTGATCAGCTGTTTACGGACGACCCAAACCAAAACGTTGGGACACTACTGATGCGGGCCGCGTAGTCACCACCGACCTCTTCCTTGTTCGACATGCACGCACTGACTGCACTTAACACGCGCTACCAGGTGCGTTTGCAAGCGCTCGCTGATGCAACGCTCAACGGAAGCGCGCCACCGGCAGATCTGGTTTCAGCCGCGAATGCGGATCGCCGTTTCCACGCACCAGCCTGGCGCGAACAGCCATTCTTCGCGTGGCTTGCACAATCGTACCTGCTCCACAGAGAGTACGTCGGGGAAATGACACGACTTGTCAATTTGCCGAAGGACGAAAAACGCCGCCTCGAGTTTGTGACGCAGCAGTTTCTGGATGCGATTGCGCCGACGAACTTTCCGGCGACGAATCCTGAGGTCGTTGCCCGCGCGTTCGCAACCGAGGGCGGGAGCTTGGAGCAGGGCATCAGAAATCTGCTCGACGACGCGCAGCGCGGGCGCATTACGATGAGCGACGAACGCGCCTTCACCGTGGGCGGGAATCTCGCCGTTACTCCGGGCGACGTCGTGTACCGGAACGATCTGATCGAGCTGATCCAGTCCGCTGCGGCCACGAAGCGCGTACACGACTACCCGCTCGTTATCATTCCGCCGTGCATCAACAAATATTACGTTCTCGATCTCAGGCCCGAAAACTCCTTCGTCCGCTATGCGGTCGCCGCAGGCCACACGGTGTTCATCGTTTCCTGGCGCAACGTTCCCGCGGAGCTCGGCTCGCTGACGTGGGACGACTACATGGAACGCGGGACCTTGCAGGCGATTCGCGTGGCGCAGGACATCGGCCGGAGCAAAATGGTCAACGCTTTGGGATTCTGCGTCGGCGGCACGATGCTTGCCGCGGCGCTGGCCGTTCTGGCGGCGCGCAACGATCGCAGCGTGGCCAGCGCGACACTGCTAACCACGATGCTCGATTTCGACGATCCCGGGGACATCGGCGTTTACGTCTCTCGCGAGCTTCTTGCTGCACGCGAACCGGCGTTGATGGCGGGACAGCGCGTGCATGGCCAGGAGCTTGCCAACGCCTTCGCAAGCCTCCGCGCGAACGATCTCGTCTGGCATTACGTGGTCAATAATTACCTGAAAGGCGCAAGCCCGCCCGCGTTCGATCTTCTCTATTGGAACGCGGATTCGGCGAATCTGCCCGGACCCATGTACGTGTATTACCTGCGCAACCTGTATCTCGACAACCTGCTGCGCGAACCGGACGCGTTGACGATGGCTGGGGTGCCGATCGATCTTAAACGCGTCGCGGTTCCGACGTACGTATTGGCGACGCGCGACGACCATATCGTTCCGTGGCGGGCTGCTTATCAAACAACGCAGTTGCTGGCTAGCGATACGACGTTTGTGCTAGGCGCAGCCGGGCACATCGCCGGCGTCATCAATCCGCCGAGTCCGCCGCGCCGGCAGTTCTGGACCAACGAACTCGTCACCGCGGAGGCCGACGAATGGTTCGGGCGCGCCGCCGCCACACCCGGAAGCTGGTGGCCGCACTGGACAGACTGGCTTGGCTCCCGCGCGGGGTCCGAACGCAAGGCGCCGCGGCAGGCGGGAAACGCGACGTACCCGCCGCTTGCGCCGGCGCCCGGCCTCTACGTTCTTGAATGAGTGTGCGACGGGAGCTCCAAAGCGCTGCAATTGATACGTTGATGCACGTAGCCACGTTGCGGAGCACTGCGCTAAGATGTTCCTGCAGTCTCGCTACCTGATTCAAACAGCGCGATCTCTACATTTCAGCGGAGACGCTGATTCGAACACGAGAAGGAGCAAGCCATGGCAGAAAGCAAACGGCGCCTCGCGCTAGTCACCGGAGGCATGGGAGGGTTGGGCGAAGCGATCTGCATCAAGCTCGCCGCGCTTGGCGACACGGTGGTCACGACACATTCCCCCGGCAACACCAAAGTCGATGAGTGGCTCGCCAACATGAAGCGCCAAGGATTTTCCTTTACCGCCTATCCGTGCGACGTTGCCGACTGGGAGTCAAGCGTCGCGTGCGTGAAAAAAGTTTCCGAGGCGATCGGTCCCATCGACGTGCTCGTCAACAATGCGGGCATCACGCGCGACATGACGTTCAAGAAAATGGACAAAGCCAACTGGGACATGGTCATGAAGACCAATCTCGATTCGTGCTTCAACATGACCAAGCAGGTTTGCGACGGGATGGCCGAGCGTGGGTGGGGCCGGATCATCAACATCTCGTCGGTAAACGGCCAGAAAGGCGCATTCGGGCAAACCAACTATTCTGCGGCGAAGGCCGGCATGCACGGCTTTACCAAAGCGCTGGCGCTCGAATACGCGCGCAAGGGCGTTACCGCAAACACGATCTCGCCCGGTTACATCGGCACGAAGATGGTCATGGCGATTCCCAAGGACGTGCTCGATTCGAAAATCGTTCCGCAAATTCCGATGGGGCGTCTGGGCAAGCCTGAGGAGGTCGCCGGACTCGTCGCATATCTGGCCAGCGAAGAGGCCGCGTTCGTGACCGGTGCGAACATTTCGATCAACGGCGGACAACACATGTTCTGATCACCGCTGATAAGTCATGTTCGGACCAACAAACCAGGAGAAAGTATGGTGAACGGGAAAGCGGCATTACGACTGCGCAAGCTATCGGCTGGACTCTCCGCGTTGCTTTTTGCCGGCTTCGTCGCAGCACAAGACGCGTATCCGTCCAAGGCCATCACCATGGTCGTGCCCTTTCCGCCCGGGGGCGTGGCCGATATCGTCGCCCGTCCGGCGGCGGAGGCGATGTCGCGCGTGCTCAAAGTGCCGGTCGTCATCGAGAACCGCGCCGGCGCCGGCGGCGGCATCGGCATGGGTCATGTCGCGAAGGCCAAGCCCGACGGCTACACGGTGCTGCTTGCCCTGTCGTCGATCTCGATCATTCCCGAAGCGGACAAGGTCACCGAGCGCACGCCGATGTATCAGTTGAACCAATTCGTTCCGATCGCACGCTTTACCGCCGACCCAACCGTGTTGGCCGTACGCGCGGACAGCCCGTGGAACAGCGTGCAGGAGTTCGTTGCCGATGCGAAAAAACGGTCGGGGGCGATCACGTTCGGGT